>NZ_JBFGYC010000216.1:0-6186 GCF_041587635.1 Pontibacterium sp.
AAGAAAGGCAAGCACATCATTACCTCTAAAATTGAGCATAAAGCTGTTCTCGATACATGTCGTCAGCTGGAGCGAGAAGGTTTTGAAGTCACCTATTTGGATCCAAACAGCGAAGGTTTAATTGAGCCTCAGGTGGTTGCTGATGCGATCCGCGAAGACACAATTCTGGTGTCTTTGATGCACGTGAATAATGAGATCGGCACCATTACTGATATTCAGGCGATTGGTGAGCTGACGCGTCCAAAAGGTATTATTTTTCATGTAGATGCTGCACAGAGTGCAGGCAAAATTGAGATTGACATTACCAGCGCGAAAGTTGATCTGATGTCCTTCTCAGCCCACAAGTTCTACGGACCTAAAGGTATTGGTGCGCTGTATGTGCGCCGTAAGCCACGTGTTCGCTTAGAAGCCCAGATGCACGGTGGCGGCCATGAGCGTGGTATGCGTTCAGGTACTCTGCCTACTCATCAGATTGTAGGCATGGGTGAAGCCTGCCGTATCGCTAAAGAAGATCTGGCAAAAGACACCGCGCATGCACTCGGACTTCGTGATCGTTTTCTTGCTGGCATTGCGGATATGGAAGAGGTTTTCGTTAACGGTTCCAAAGAGCAGCGCGTAGTCAGTAATCTGAACGTCAGCTTTGCATTTGTTGAAGGCGAGTCGCTGCTGATGTCTCTGAAAGATCTGGCAGTTTCTTCCGGTTCAGCGTGTACGTCTGCGAGCCTGGAGCCTTCCTACGTGCTTCGTGCGTTGGGATTGAACGATGAAATGGCACACAGTTCCATTCGTTTCTCTTTCGGACGTTTTACTACAGAAGAAGACATCGATCGCGCTGTCGCTCAGATTCGCGAAGCAGTTAGCAAGTTACGTGAGCTGTCTCCATTGTGGGATATGTTTAAAGATGGTGTAGACCTTAGCAAGGTAGAGTGGGTTCACCACTAATCTAAGCTGAGAAATCAGGAGGTCAGACAATGGCTTACAGTGATCAGGTAATCGATCATTACGAGAATCCTCGTAATGTGGGCAAAATGAATGATGGTGACGAAAACGTTGGTACCGGTATGGTGGGTGCGCCTGCCTGCGGTGACGTTATGCGTTTGCAGATCAAAGTTAGCGATGAAGGCGTGATTGAAGACGCCAAGTTTAAGACCTACGGTTGTGGTTCTGCTATCGCCTCTAGCTCTCTGGTAACAGAGTGGGTTAAAGGTATGACGTTGGATCAGGCGGAAGAGTTGAAAAATACAACAATCGCTGAAGAGCTGGCGTTGCCGCCGGTTAAAATTCACTGCTCAGTATTGGCTGAAGACGCGATTAAAGCGGCTGTAGCTGACTACAAAGAGAAGCAGAATAAGAAGTAACTGATGAGGCCGCTGCTATCGTTGGTAGCCGCGGCGGGATATGTGAATTTATGGCAATTTCTATGAGTGATGCTGCGGTTCAGCACGTAGCGCGATATCTGGAAAAACGTGGGCATGGCTTTGGTATTCGCTTGGGTGTGCGCACTTCGGGTTGTTCCGGTATGGCCTACGTGCTTGAGTTCGTAGACGAAAAACAACCTGAGGACGAAATCTTTGAGTCTCAGGGTGTGCGGATAGTCATTGATCCGAAAAGCCTGTTGTACCTTGATGGTACTGAGTTGGATTTCGTGAAAGAAGGGTTGAACGAAGGCTTTAAGTTCAACAACCCTAACGTAAGCAGTGAATGCGGTTGCGGCGAAAGTTTCAACGTATAATCCATACCGGGCAGAGCAATGGATATTAGTAAGAATTTTTTTGAGCTGTTTGCCCTGCCGGTTTCCTTCCAAATCGATCCGATTAAGTTGTCTGAGCGGTACTTAGATCTGCAAAAGACGCTGCATCCGGATCGTCATGCCCATCTATCTGATCGTGAACGACGTCTGTCAGAGCAATATACGGCTTATCTGAATGAAGCTGTGACAACGCTCAAGGCGCCGCTGTCACGAGCACAGTATCTTCTCAAGTTGCAGGGATTCGATACCGCGAGTGAGAGTTCGGTGGCGATAGATCCTGTGTTCTTGATGCAGCAGATGGAGCTGCGTGAGCAGTTGGAAGAGATCCCGGATCAGGCTGATCCGTTCGAGGCGCTCGATGAGTTGTCTGAAGAAGTTGAGGCAATGCTGGCGCGGATGCGAGTAGAGTTCGCAGAACGCTATACCGCACAGGCCTATGAGGCTGCGGTGGCATTGGTGAGAAAAATGCAGTTTTTAGAGAAGTTGGCGCTCGAGGTTGAAAATCTTGAAGACCGACTGGATGACTGAGCAAACGATTTATGGCGCTGTTACAGATCGCAGAACCCGGCCAGAGTGCCGCTCCCCATCAGCATAAGTTGGCTGTGGGTATAGACTTGGGTACCACTAACTCATTGGTTGCGACCGTGAAAAGTGGTGAAGCTGTCACGCTGCCTGATGCAGATGGTCAGCATATTTTGCCGTCGGTTGTGCGCTATCTGGATTGCGGACGTCAGGAAGTGGGTTCGACGGCGCGTGAAAAAGCGTCATTCGATCCTTATAACACCATCGTTTCTGTTAAACGTTTGATGGGGCGTGGCGTAGAAGATGTGCGTGCATTGGGTGCGGAAGCTCCTTATCGCTTCGTCGCCGGCGACAATAGTATGCCGTTTATCTCTACCGTGGCGGGGCAGAAAAGTCCGGTACAGGTGTCTGCGGATATCTTGAGTGTACTGACACAGAGAGCTGAAGATTCTCTGGGTGGAGAAATTGTCGGTGCCGTCATAACTGTGCCAGCGTATTTCGACGAGGCTCAGCGTCAGGCAACTAAAGATGCTGCGACCTTGGCAAATATTAAAGTGCTGCGTCTATTGAATGAGCCGACGGCGGCTGCGGTCGCTTATGGTTTAGATGAGTCCGCAGAGGGTGTTATTGCGGTATATGACCTTGGTGGTGGTACCTTTGATATATCTATTCTGAGATTGAATAAAGGTGTTTTTGAGGTGCTGGCGACCGGTGGCGACAGTGCGCTAGGTGGAGATGATTTCGATTTGGCGCTTGCAACCTGGATTGCCGAACAGCAGGGGCTCGAGGTTGATAAGCTTAATACCGGGTTGGCACGTTATCTCACTGAAAAGGCCAGAGAAGTTAAAGAAGGTTTAACAGATGCAGATTCCGTTACTGCGCTGTTGGATTACGCTGACCTGAAAGGGAACGTTGTTGTTAGTCGTGCCCAGTTTGATGCGTTAATTGAAAAACTGGTGGCGCGCACGTTACGTGCCTGTAAGCGCACCTTGAAAGACTCTGGCGTCAGCGCAGAAGAGGTGAAGGATGTTGTCATGGTGGGCGGCTCCACTCGAGTGCCGTTGGTGCGTGAACAAGTATCGGGTTTCTTTGATCGTGAACTGCATATCGATATCGATCCGGACCGTGTTGTTGCGGTAGGTGCTGCGATACAGGCAGATGTATTGGCTGGGAATAAGCCGGACAGTGATATGTTGCTGTTGGATGTAATACCGCTCTCGCTGGGTTTGGAGATGATGGGTGGTTTAGTCGAGAAGGTTGTTCACAGAAATACTGCCATTCCGGTGGGGCGGGCTCAGGAGTTTACGACCTACCAGGATGGTCAGACGGCGATGGCGATTCATGTTCTGCAGGGTGAGCGTGAGCTGGTTGAGGATTGTCGTTCGCTGGCGCGTTTTGTATTGCGTGGCATACCGCCAATGGCTGCGGGCGCGGCAAAGATTCGAGTGACATTCCAGGTGGATGCGGATGGTCTGCTGAATGTGGCGGCAAAAGAGTTGTCCACAGGTGTAGAAAGCAGTATTCAGGTTAAACCATCCTATGGTTTGAGCGATGGCGAGATTGCGCAAATGCTGCAGGACTCCTATAGCCTGGCAGAAGGTGATCTGGATAAGCGTCGACTGCGAGAGCAGCAGGTTGAGGCTGATCGCTTGTTGGTTGCACTGGAGCAGGCGATTGAAGCCGATGGCGATCAGTTACTGACTCAGGATGAGCGCGAGATGTTGCTGGGTGAGATGTCGCAGCTTATTGCGCTACGTAATGGTGATGATGCGGATGCGATCGAGAAAGGTATCGTTGTCCTATCAAATGAAAGTGATTTCTTTGCATCGCGTCGTATGGATCATGGGATCCAGAAAGCCCTCCAGGGGCATACGATCGATGAGATTGAGGAGAAGAAGTAATGCCGCAGATTATTTTTCTGCCCCACGAAGAGCTGTGCCCGGACGGTCAGGTTATAGATGTTGAGCCGGGTATTACCGTATGTGATGCAGCGCTGCAGCATGGGATTGAGATTGAACACGCCTGTGAAAAGTCTTGTGCTTGTACAACCTGTCATGTGATTGTGCGTGAAGGCTTTGAGTCGATGGAAGAGTCTGATGAGCTGGAAGATGACATGCTGGACAAAGCGTGGGGGCTGGAGCCAGAATCACGTTTGAGCTGTCAGGCTGTTGTGGCGGATGAGGATCTGGTTGTAGAGATTCCTAAATACACGATCAATCAGGTGTCTGAGCGGCACTAAGCGGGAGTGGTTATGAGTCTAAAATGGGTAGATGTGATCGATATTGCCATCGAGTTATGTGAGCAGTATCCGGATCAGGATCCGCTGACCATCAGCTTTCCCGATCTTTATGAAAAAGTGATGGGTTTGGAAGAGTTTGACGACGACCCTAATCGCTGTGGCGAAAAGATTCTGGAAGCCATACAGGCTGCCTGGATCGAAGAGCAGGATTAATGAAAAGGCCCGGAATGTTCCGGGCCTTTTCATTGCGTGGCGCTGTTCACTGCAATGAACCTCGCGTATAATTGCGCGTTTAATTTTTGGTATGTCCTTAATACTTTCGGGGATTTAGAAATAATGGCAATCGAACGTACACTGTCCATCATCAAGCCGGACGCAGTTGCAAAAAACGTAATTGGTCAGATCGTAGCTCGCTTTGAAGCGGCGGATCTGAAAGTTGTAGATATGCAGATGAAGCAGCTGTCTCAGGCAGACGCTGAAGGCTTCTACGCTGAGCACAAAGAACGTCCTTTCTTCGCTGATCTGGTTGCGTTCATGACCTCTGGTCCTGTTGTTGTACAGGTTCTGGAAGGTGAAAACGCTATCGCTCAGAACCGTGATCTGATGGGTGCAACTAACCCACAGGAAGCGGCTGAAGGTACTATCCGTCGTGACTTCGCTGAGTCTATCGACGCGAACGCTGTACACGGTTCCGACTCTGCTACTTCTGCTGAGCGCGAAATCGCATACTTCTTCGGCAAGTAATTGTCGACAGGCCGCTCCGTTCGCGGAGCGGTCACCGCTTTACACATAACTGAGTTGAGTTCTATGACCGAATCCACCACTAAGGTAAATCTGCTGGGTATGTCTCCGGCCAAGCTGGAAGCATTCTTCGACGAGATTGGCGAAAAACGTTTTCGTGCCACCCAAGTGCTGAAATGGATTCATCAGCTTGGCGCAACCAGCTTTGATGAGATGACTAACATCTCTAAAGCTTTGCGCGAAAAACTCAACAAAATCGCAGAGATTCGAGATCCGGAAGTGGTGCTCGAAAATGTCTCCAAAGACGGTACTCGTAAATGGGTTATCCGTACTGATGGCGGTTCCTGCGTTGAAGCTGTGTTAATTCCGGAAAACGGCCGGGCGACACTGTGTGTGTCTTCCCAGATCGGTTGTGCTTTGGACTGCAGTTTCTGTTCTACCGGTAAGCAGGGCTTTAACCGAAACCTGTCTGCTGCTGAAATTATTGGTCAGGTTCGTATCGCTATCCGCTCTTTTGGTCCGTTTGATCCTTCCGGGGATCGCCGTGTAACCAATGTGGTGTTGATGGGAATGGGCGAACCGTTGATGAATTTTGACAATGTCGTTGATGCGATCCATTTGATGATGGAAGACAACGCATATTGTTTATCTAAACGTCGCGTGACTTTGTCAACGGCAGGCGTTGTGCCTGCGATAGACAAGCTCGGTGAGGTGACAGATGTTTCTCTGGCTGTGTCTTTACATGCACCCAATGATGAATTGCGTAACCAGCTAGTGCCTATCAATAAGCGTTATCCGATCAATGAGCTTATTGATGCATGTAATCGTTATTTAAGTGGTCTGAATGACAAGCGCGTCGCGACGGTTGAATATACGCTGATCGCGGGTGTAAACGACCAGCCGGAACACGCACGTCAGTTGGTGAAATTGTTGC
>NZ_JBFGYC010000217.1:0-6175 GCF_041587635.1 Pontibacterium sp.
CATAGGTTAACTTCTCCAACCCACCGTATTTGGCTACTTCGCGGGTTAACGCAGGCGACAGACTTTTATAATCATCGTCTACCATCAACATCCCCTGCTCACCCTTGAGCAGAGCGATATTGCCGCCTTTACCTTGTAACAGCAGAATCTGATCACTCACCTGAGTCGTTCGAAAAGAGGGAGTTTCAGCCTTATGACCGTGGCTTTCAGCCTGCGCGGCCAGTGGCACACTGCAGATCATCGCAGTTAACGCGGATACACACAGTTTTTTCAGATACATCAACTTTCCCTCCATTTGATTATTCGACTCCAACCCAACCGCTAATATAGCGACGGGGTTAATCATTGAACGTTATTTCAGATCCTTTATTACCATCTTTATCTGTAACCGAACTTCATCAATCTCTGCGACGATTTGATCAGACGAATCATTATCCTGGCCCAGTAGCTCCCAGTTTTCCCCCCAGGATAAACGCAGACCTTCAGCCTTTTCAGCCACCTTGGGCCCAATCAAACTGCTCAGATCAGAAATCAACCCCACTTTGATCCAGCCTTTGCGAGGGTTACCTTCCACTTCATCATGGTCGTAATGTGCCGCATATACCAGCTGCTCCAGCTCAGACAGTGTATTCAACACAGAAAATGCCGCCATACGGATATTGCTGTTATCTTCTGTCGCCTCCAGCCGCCACGCGTTGTAACTGAAGCCCAACAGCGAGAACATCACACTGAACACTGCAGTGAAATAATATACTTTTAGCTTCCGTCCCAGCTCCATAGTTCCCGCTCCGTTCTTGCACTTGCATCAGATTACATCATAAATACGTATCCTGATCATTCAGCACAGCATCACCAAGCAGATCTCGTCATCACATTGCTGTAATTGCATTCAATTGTGACAGTTTTATGAAGATTAATTGAATCATTTGACCCGGCCTCAACAGATATATTCTAATATGTATATACATTCAATATACAAACAATACGCGTTGGGTATCAGCTGCATTTGCTATATTCTTCAGCCACTGGACAGGCCCGAGACCAAACACATGAGTGGGAACAAGAAAGCAAAGAAAAAAAAGAACAGTCAGCTCGTCATCCGGATTAATGATCAGGAACGGGATAGCTTTGTCTCTTTATGCGAAGAACTGGATACCAGCGCGGCCCGCGAGATCCGTCGATTTATTCGCAAGTTTGTAGCAGAAAATAATACTGAATCTGACACTGAGGCCTGAAAACCTCAAGTGTTAGAGGTATCCGAGACAAAACCCACTCTCTAAGGAGCACTGACCGATGGCGAAGATCAAAGTCAAAGCAATCAAGAAAGATATCAAAGCACGCCAGGCTAAAATCGCTAAGCACGAAGGTAAGCTGAAGAAATTGAAGAAGCTGCTAAAAAAAGCGAAGTAATTCGCCGCAGTCACTGACCTAAAGAGGGGTGGTATTATATCCACTCCTTTTTATGCATCTTATAATCAGCACGAAACAGCACCCTCCTCCTCGCCCTCTGTGCTCCAACATTTAAGTTTTCGCCCTCAGGCTAGCGTCCCGCTCGTTAAAAAACCTACGACTTATACCGCCAGGCTTTTTTAGACATAAAAAAACCCGGCCAAGGCCGGGTTTTCTGAGAAGGAAAAATCTTATTTGATTTTAGCTTCTTTGTAGATCACGTGTTTGCGAACAACCGGGTCGTATTTTTTAAATTCGAACTTGTCCGGAGTGTTACGCTTGTTCTTCTGAGTGGTGTAGAAGTGACCAGTACCAGCAGAAGAAACCAGTTTGATTTTATCAGTAGCGCCTTTAGCCATGATGCAGCTCCTTAAACCTTGATACCGTTAGCACGAACTTCAGCCAGAACTACATCGATACCTTTCTTATCGATGATACGCATACCTTTAGAAGATACACGCAGGCGTACGAATTTGCTTTCGCTTTCTACCCAGAAACGGTGCCAGTGAAGGTTAGGCAGGAAACGACGACGAGTCTTACGCTGAGAGTGGGAAACGTTGTTCCCGGTTACTGGACGCTTGCCAGTGACCATGCAAACTTTAGCCATTGCTAAAAACCCTTTTAAATACAGTTAGATATACTTCTTATCATCGTAATTATCGAAACAACGTTCAACGCCTGCACTCTCAGGCTCATTATGTTGTTTCTCAGGCGGAGCGTCCTATACCGAGACAGAATACCATACCAGAGTGCGATAAGAGGTCGCGTATTATACATTAATCATTCACTAACTCCAGCATAAAAAGCGACTTTATAGCGAGTGACGACGCATGTTTTCAGGTCATTCACAAACGACGCCAGCGCCGTATGTCTAAAGCCCCGAAGTCGCTTCACCACTTTGATCACAGACCTCGCATTGCGACAACTTCAGATACCCAACATGCACAATTTTGTCACGTGCGTACCGCCCCCAATCTGAGCTAAACTGGCGGTCAGGATCGCAGCCCTCCTACATATAGGATAAGAGCCGTCCTCACATACCAATTTCTATTGTTGGACAGCCGGAAGTACAGCTGTATGCCTATCCCGAAATATTTGCGACAACTCTCTATTCTGACTCTGTTTCTCACGGTCGCGGTCTGGACGGCTCATTTCGTCTACAGCAGCCAGGAAGCCGAACACTCTCGGGAATTCGAAAAGCAAACAGATGCGCTTGCCAATCGCATCGAATCACAGATGCAACGCCTGTTCATCGCAATAGACGGCGTACGAGGCTTTGCGTCCACTCACCCCGCACTAAGCGCTGCACAATTTCGGGACTATCTCGACAGCGCCGACTTCTTCACTCAGTTTCCGGCAGTGCGAGCGATCGCGTACGCTCCTCGCATATCTGCTGATGACCTGCCTATGCTACAGCGCCGTTTGTTTAAAGATGCAGAACGTGAGCATCAGGGATACCCGGCGTTTAAGATCGAACCCGAGGGAGCGCGAGCCCAATACTTCCCAGCAGTACTGGTAGAGCCTCGTGAAGGCAATGACAATGTTTACGGTTTTGACCTCTGGGCGCATAAGCTTCGCCGGGCTGCCGCAGAACGTGCGCGTGACAGTGGGCAACCGATTCTATCGGCTCCGGTAACGCTCTCACAGGATAAAGCGTCCGGTTTAAAAGGCGTTCTTTTGCTCAGCCCGGTGTATTCCGCCGGGATCTCAACACTGAACACACGCGAACGCCGAGATGCCCATATCGGGTTTATCCCGGTAGGCCTTACCATCGCCTATGCCTTGCAGCACATTTTTGATGCAGACACACAGAATCAGCTGTACTTCAGCCTGCATGATTCAGGCCGGAACACCGGTTCTGCTAAAGCCCATTTGACGCAGTTGGATCTGCTGTACAGTAGCTTTCCTGAGGGCAAGACACCTATCGGAGGGGTGAACACCAGTAACAGGGCGACGATTAGTTTTGATATTGCAGGTCGAAGCTGGCAACTGATCACTGAACGTCGGCAACCATTGCACTGGACCGATCGCTATATCGTCCCCATATTGATTCTATTGCTGGGCCTCACTCTTGCCATCGGCGCGATCCGTCTGCTGGAAGATCTGCTGCTGCGCTGGCAGTCGGCCCATGAAAAGCTGCGCTTTGCCGAAAGTGAAGTAAACGCCTTCTTTGATATGTCAGTGGATATGTTCTGCGTCATTGGCTTTGATGGCTACTTTAAGCAGATAAACCCGGCATGGGTCGAAACGCTGAAGTTCGAGCAGGACTATCTGTTAACAACGCCGTTGCGTGAACTGATCCATCCAGATGATCTACAACGCTCGAACGTCGAAATGGTCCGCCTGCAACGTGGAGAACAAATCACCGATTTTCGTAACCGTTACCGCACCTATAAGGGTGACTATCGCTGGTTAAGCTGGCGGGGAACCGCATCACCGGATGACCAATTGATCTTTGCCGTTGCTCGCGATGTCACCAGTAAGATGGAAAACGAGGAACGGATACAAAAGCTGGCCTACTTTGATTCACTGACCGATCTGGCCAACCGCTCCCATTTTTTGGAACAGCTAAACCGCGAAATCAGTCAGGCAGCACGCCGTCAGAGTCCGCTGGCGATCTTTTATATCGATCTGGATGGCTTTAAAGATGTAAACGACAGCTTAGGTCACGACGCCGGAGATCAGCTATTGCAAGAGGTGGCAGCACGACTCAAGCAACAGCTGCGCTCCTCCGATTTTGCCGCACGCCTTGGCGGTGATGAATTTTGCATCCTGATCAATGACTTGTCAGACAATTACTCGGCAACCAGCACCGCCCAGCGCGTACTCAACGAGATCAGTAAACCGGTCATCCTCGGCACACGCACACTAACACCCAGAGCCAGTATCGGTATCGCCTACTTTCCCGATGACGGTAGCGACAGCAACAGTTTAATGAAAGCTGCAGATAGCGCGATGTATTCGGCGAAGAATGCCGGTAAGCATCGTTACGCATGTTACCAACCCCATATGACTGCGGAGGCCATGGAACGCCTGCAACTGGAACAGGATCTGCGTCAGGCCATCACCAACAATGAATTGGAACTGCATTATCAGCCTCAAATTTGCTTGAACAGCGGCACCTTAAAGGGCGTGGAAGCCCTGGTACGCTGGCGACATCCGGAAAAAGGCCTGATCATGCCGCAGCAGTTTATTGAGACAGCTGAACGCCTGCGCATCATTGATGCACTGGGGGAATGGGTACTCAAGACTGCGCTTGCGCAGACGGTTCGCTGGCACGAGACCAGCAAGGAGCGCTTCACCATTGCGGTTAACATCTCGCCACTGCACTTCGAGGATGAGCAGCTGTTAACCACCGTAAACCAGGCGTTAGAAGCATCAGGACTGCCACCCGAGTATCTCGAACTTGAGATCACTGAAACTCGCATTCTGCAGACCAAGGCCGGTCAGGCAAATGCCACTGCGCTGCGTCAAATGGGTGTCCATGTGGCGGTGGATGATTTTGGGACCGGATATTCCTCACTCACGTTGTTGCAAGATCTGGATATCGACACCATCAAAATTGACCGTTCCTTTATCGCCCCGCTGGCAGATAAGCCAGAAGCAGCTATATTGTTGGGCACGATTGTCGGTGCCGCGCATGCGTTTGGTGCCAAAGTCATCGCTGAAGGGGTTGAGACACTGGATCAGGCCCGCATTCTGCACGGCGTAGGATGCGACCTGGTACAAGGCTATTATTTCTGCCGACCGGTTCCAGCACTGGAGCTTCCGGCGACAGATCAATCCCTTTACCCGGACACCTCCACAGCCAAGCCTGTGGTATGAAGGACACTAAACTGCATGACTGACACCCTGACCTTAAACGGCCAGAGACTTCGTATCCCGGTACTCGCAACCGGCGCGACCTCACTGATGAAACAACTGTCAGACGACAATATTCCGTTTGAGCAGCTGGCATCCGTGATTGAGCAGTTTCCAAGTATCAGTATGCGCCTTATCGCACTGGCGAACTCCGCCTGGTCAGGTTCATCCGTTGAGGTCACCTCAGTGATGGATGCCTGCACCCGACTGGGTTTTAATGTGGTGCGCAGTACCAGCATCGCATTAGTTGTCTCTGCCCCCTTTGATCCACACCGTTGCCCCGCCTTTCAGCCCGTACGCTACTGGCAGGATTCTATGCTGCTCGCAGAAGCGGCGTTTGGTCTGACGCCTGAAGATAGGATGCCGTCCCCGCTCTGTTCACAAACCATGCGCACCCTGGGACTGCTACACAACCTGGGACTGCTCTGGCTCGCGGACAGCATGCCACAAGAAACACAGGCCGCCCTCCTGCTGAGTTCAGAAGACGATTCCCTAAGCGTGAGTGAAGCCCTGATTGAGACCTGCGGTTTTGACTACTGCACCGTGGCCGAAGCGCTCTGTCATGAATGGCACTTACCCGATGCAATGAGCCGCGTGCTGGCTCACCAAAATACCCCGGGGGACCGGGCTCAGTATTGGCAGGGCACTGAACTCTTGCGTATCAGCAAACAACTAATCAAAACTCTGGGCACAGCAACACCCGAATCATTGGCGCAGATAGACACTGATTCGCTGGGTATCGAGTTTGCCACTCTGCGATCAGAGTATCGCCGCCTGGAACAACTGCAACCTCGGATCAATGATCTGGCCAGCAGTCTGTTCCTGAGCTGAGTCATATTGAAAGCGCTTGCCTATCAGGCAACAG
>NZ_JBFGYC010000218.1:0-6131 GCF_041587635.1 Pontibacterium sp.
ACCGATCCAGCTTTTAAATGCGCTACTGACGATCAGCCCAAAGCCAGGCAGTTCTGATAACCGCTGGCAGACATCATCCTGTTGTACCTGTGCCCGCAGCTGTTGGGCGTACCAGGATACTTCCTCATCCAGCGCCAGAAGACGCGCATACTGTCGTGTCAGGAGCCGCCGTCCGATGACGGTCAATTCGGGGCTGTCACTCTCAAGGATCTCGGGTAACCGCTTTCTAATCGAAGTGATTCCCACCCTGATGACAAAACCTCGTTCCAGTAATAATCCGCGGAGTTGATTGGCTAAGGCTGTGCGTTCTCGAATGAGCTGTTCGCGCATGCGATGCAGCATCTGTTCATCCTGCTGTTCAACCGTTTTGATGGGCACCGGTCGAATCTGCTGATGAAGGCTGGCTTCGGCAATGGCGTGGGCATCGTTGTAATCATTCTTCTGACCGCGTAAATACGCTTTCACATGCTGGGGTGGCAATAGCTCAACCTGATGCCCCTGTGCCTGTAATACCCGTGCCCAATAATGACTGCTTCCACACGCTTCCATGGCGATATGAGTGGGTGGCAGCTTGGCAAAGTGTTGTGCCAGTTGTGAGCGACGTAATCGTTTTTGTTTGATGTCACGACACTGTCGGTTCAGTACCACAAGATGAAAGATATTTTTTGCTAAATCGAGTCCAATCACACTAGGCTTAATCATGGTCTCCTCCTATGTATCCACCAGATAGTGATACTTGTATCTTGGCGCATTGTGACGCCGTAGGATGGGAGGAGACCATCTCATCAACCTACGAATGTCTGCTTGAAGCCGTAGGTTGGGTCGAGCAACGCGATACCCAACATCAAACCCCGGTACTAGATATTCTTCAGCACCAGGCTGGCACCAATTACGATCAGCAGGAAAAATGCAAAACGGCGCATATTGGTGTTGCTCAACGGCGGCGGATAACGTTTTCCGACCCAGGTAAACAGCGTCACCATTGGGATGCAGAAGACTGAGAAGATCAGCATGTCCATCGTCAGTCCGCCTTGTGCACCGACCATCCCGGTGCGGGCCACTGCGCTGAGCAAAAAGATGCTCACCAAACACAGGCGAATCGTTTTTAGTTCAAAAGGCTGCCGGTAAAACAGGTAGACCAATGGCGGTCCTGCCATGCTGAACAAACCCGCCATAACACCCGCTGCTGCTCCGGATCCAGCGAACATCGCGGTTGAAGAGGGTGCTTTCAAAGGTTCCGGTTTGAGCATAATCATCAGGCCTGCCCCGATAATCGTTACGCCAAGCAAGAGCTGCAGGATGTGGTTGAACTCTGCGCTCATGTAATCCAGTAACAGCAGCCCCAGCATAATCGCCGGGAACATACCTGCACAGGTCAGACCGACACGCTTCAGATCCAGAGCCTTTGTGTTGCCCTTTATTGCGACGAGGCCGTTGATAAAGGTGACCGCACTGATGATGACGGAGGTGAAGGCGATCGGAACCAGATCAAAGGTGGTTACGGCTCCCATCACAATCATACCCAGTGCAAAACCGGTCACGGTCTGCACATAGGTGGCAAAAGCAATAATGGCTATAAAAGGCAATAGAGTCATCAGTTCCATCAGTGGGGTATCAACCTCTCTGGGCATTAGAAAATAGTATGGAAGAATAGAAAAAATCAGTCGGTGAGGGGCTCTGGAGGGAGCTTTGACCGATGGGTCGCAAGTGTAAAGAAGCATACTATGGCTTTGATGATCCAGATTAGACCTTAGAGTGGGTCCAGGCTGGTCCCATTTGGGGGCTGGCTCCATATGCGCTAGCAGTCTGGTCGTTGTTCAGAATCGACCCTCTACTTAGCATGGGTATAGGAGCCAGAACTTCGTCAAACGCCATTGCGTTAGGCGGCAAATGGCTAATTTTCGGTTTGGTGAATGAAGTGGATACCGGGAACGTGTCCGCTGAAGCTTATTCACTTTGGAGAAGGCAATGTCTGTGACAAAAACTTCAGATAATAAAAATGAAGCAGACCTACAAAGTTCGACCGCAGCACCCAAGCGGCAACTACCCATGAAACAGATCGTAGCCGGTGGTGTGTTTCTGGCGCTCGCACTGCTGATCAGCCAGATGGTGCCAAGTATCGAAATCGCGTGGGTAAGCGCTATTTTGCTACTGACTATTTACCTTTTTGCCTTCGAAATCGTGGGTGTTGATGTGGCCGCAGCGACCATAATGGTGTTGCTGGGCCTGACCGGACTGTTCGCGCCTGTCATGGGCCTAAGCGAAGGGTTGGTGCCAAACTCTGAACTGTTTAACGGATTCTCCAGTAACGCGGTGATATCTATCATCGCGGTGATGATCATCGGTGCGGGTCTGGATAAGACAGGGCTGATGGGCAAAGTCGCCAACTGGATTCTAAAAGTGGGTGGTACAACCGAAACCCGCATTATCCCGATTATCTCCAGTACTGTCGGTTTCATCTCCTGCTTTATGCAGAACGTGGGTGCGGCGGCGTTGTTCTTGCCGGTGGTGAGTCGTATCTCGGGTCGTACCGGCTTGCCGTTGTCACGCCTGCTGATGCCGATGGGGTTCTGTGCGATTTTAGGTGGCACGATGACCATGATCGGGTCCAGCCCGTTGATCTTGCTGAATGACCTTATCCTGACGTCCAATCAGACGTTGCCCGCTGATCAGCAGATGGATACGTGGTCTCTGTTCTCAGTGACGCCGGTGGGTATCTGTTTGGTGATCACGGGTATTTTGTATTTCGTGATTGCGGGTCGATTTGTACTGCCTACCACCCAGGGTGACGATACCAGCACGAATACCATGGATTACTTCAAAGAGATCTACGGTCTTGACTGCGACGTGATGGAAGTGATGGTATCGCCTGATTCATCGCTGGTGGGTAAGACACTGGAAGACTTTGAAACCACAGACAGTGTGCGGATTACTGCCGTGCAGCTGGCAAACGGTAAGCAGCGTATCGGCAACGGTGGTTTGGATCGCACGGTGGCGGTGGAAGAAAACTCCGTATTGGCGGCGATCGGTGAAGCGGACGCGCTGGAGGCGTTTGCCAATAAGTATGATCTGCAGCGTCGTCCGGATATGGAAACGTTCTCGGAAGCGCTGTCTTCAGGTAAATCCGGTATTGCTGAGCTGGTTATTCCACCGGGTTCTCAGTTGATTGGAAAATCGGCTCTGGAGCTGCGTTTACGTAATGTCTATGGCCTGAGTTTGATGGCGTTGCACCGTTCTGGTGAAACATCGCGTGCGGGTCAGGGTGTGCGCGCTATTGAGTTTGAGCCGGGTGATACTTTGGTGTGCCACACCTCTTGGGAGTCGCTGGCACGCTTGGAGCGTGATCGTAATTTGGTCGTGATGACCCAAAGCTATCCGAAAGAAGAGCTGCGTCCGCACAAGGTTAACTGGGCGTTGGGTTTCTTTGTGATCGCGCTGACGATGGTGTTGTTCACGGATATTCGCCTGTCTGTTGCGCTGATGACCGGTGCAATGGGCATGATTCTGAGTGGTGTACTGAGCATTGATGAAGCCTATGAGGCGGTCAGCTGGAAAACCGTGTTCCTGTTGGCGAGTTTGATTCCGCTGGGCATGGCTGTGGAGAGCACCGGTACAGCTGCGTGGATTGCGGATCAAACACTGAGTCTGCTCGAAGGTATGCCGATCTGGGGTATTCAGGCGGCGGTAGCGGTATTGGCGACATTCTTTACCCTGGTGATGTCCAATGTCGGTGCAACCGTATTGCTGGTGCCTTTGGCAGTGAATATCGCGATTGGGGCGGGCGCTGATCCTGCTGTGTTTGCGCTGACTGTTGCTCTGGCAACATCTAACTCCTTCCTGATTCCTACCCATCAGGTAAACGCTTTGATCATGGGGCCTGCGGGTTATCGGGTGCCGGACTTCATCCGTGCCGGTGGCATCATGACCATACTGTTCCTGGTGGTGTTAATCGTAATGATGAATCTGGTGTTCTGATAATCGGACATAGTATTCAAGCCCTGTAGCAGCGTTGCTGTTGCAGGGGTCTTCGCTTTGCTCCCCTCTGTTTCCCTTCAAATAATAGACCGCAAAATAATTATCACCTTTTCAGACTCATTTCAGCTGTGTGGCTTAAATTTTTAGTAGAGGCACCGTAAGCACGGTGATTCAAAGGCCTGGAAGAGGTGTGTGTCATGGATACTCAGCTGCAATCACAACGTTTAGTACGCGAAAATGGCCAGTTCTCAGGAACTGGGGGCGTGAGCGAGCAAAACCAGCATCAGGGTTTTATTCCGGCGTTTATGGATAAGTTGAGCGGCGATATTGTTCTGTCCCGTTTTAGAAATGGGATGTTGGCACCTGTTCACACGCTTGATGGATTACCCGAGTGTTGGGTAACTGCCCGCGATGTCTCTGGCCGCGTCACTGAGATTAAAAGCTCAGTGATCTCGGGGTTCTTTCGTTTGGGGCGTTTCTTTACCCGGGAAGAAGCGGCGGCGCTGGTTCGCATTTGATCGATTTCAATCTCCAAACTTCGTCTTTGATGGCGCTTTTCCTGCAATCAGCGTGTTGGAGCGCTATCCCCTTTAGCAACAATTGACTCATCACCGGAACACAAAACACCTAAAACTGATCCCTGTCATGAAGGTGTCTTGTGGCGCTAGCGCATCTACGAACGGGCACTTAGGCTTAAATAATAAGTCTGAATAAGTAGGCCGCGTAGGGTGATTCATGGTGATGCAAAAAACCAGCGAAGTGATATGGCAGGATGCACAACATCAGCAACTGTTTCGTCTGATTGATCAGATTAAAGAAAGTCGTGTGGACAACAGCGTGTTTAAGAAATTAAACGATTACGCTGAGTATCATTTCATGCTGGAAGAGCAGTATATGCTCGAACTGGATTATCCTGATCGGGATGCTCATAAGGATGCTCACAACAAGTTTCGTCGTGAGCTGGCAACAATGCTGGAAGAGCATCAAAGTTACGATGAAGATCTGCGCAAGAGTCTGTCTCTGTTTCTGCGAGAATGGCTCAAGCGTCACGTGTTAGGTACGGATAAAAAGCTTGAGCGCTTCATCATGGAATCCAACAGTAAATAGCGGATCAGCTATAGAGCTGAGTAAATCCCCGCCACAATATGGCCATGCTGGAACCGAGTGAAAGCAGAACAATCAACGGTTTCAGATAGCTGCCTTTAAAGCGACTATCCAGCAGGATAGATAGCAGAAAACCAAGCACAACGCCCGGTATCATCTGGAGCGTGAGTGCGACTTGTTCTACCGTAAAATGACCCGACCACGCCAGTACGCTCAGCGACATTAACGTACCGATCAAAAAATACAGCCCAAGTTCCGCTCGCGCCTGTTGAGGTTCGCTGTTTTGATAGACCAGTGCAATGGGTGGTCCGCCAACGGATGTCGTTGTTCCCATCACGCCGGAGAAGAATCCAGCAACCATCAGGTTACGTGGGGATTGATGTAGTTTGATATGACGATAGGTCAGCCCTACCGACAGCATGATCAGCAGTGCGAAACCAATCATCAGTAACGACTGAGGCAGCAATGTCAGTAGGGTAATGCCAATGAGCACGCCGGGAAGGCGGCCATATAAGGCTAGGCGGGTGTTGCCGAATTGCAGTTTCTGGCGATAGCGGAAAGTGTTCAGCACGCAAAGTGTACATCCCAGTGACAGAATCGGAGCGGGTAAAAATGCGCTGTCGATCAATACCAGAACGGGTGCTGCGATCACGGCTATGCCGATCCCACTTAAACTTTGCAGTGTCGCGCCGAGAGTGACCGTTAAAAGTGCGGTGGTAAGCAAAAGCGGGTCGGAAATCATTGGACAAGACACATTCGCAGAGAGGGGTGTCCATTATCAGAGACCTAACCCAACACAACCAAGTTAGTAAAACTAATAAAGCCATGAGGAATAGTTATCTGATCGGAAAGCGCTATCAAGTTAAGCTGTGGTTTGCTTGTCCAATCACGACCTATCGTTGTATAGGTATCGCCTGTTTTAGGCTATTTATTTAGGTAAATGTGCTGTTTAAAAAAGATTTTTAAAATGTTTTGCTTTCACTCTTATTCTAAAATAGCATCGCGTGAAATTGATGACTTCATTCAACCGGGCGTGAACGAATGCACGAGTA
>NZ_JBFGYC010000219.1:0-6104 GCF_041587635.1 Pontibacterium sp.
TATGAGTAAATGTACTCAAGTCTGAGAAATTGAAAAGTTCACCAAGGTCGATAAGGGATTGTTGAAAAGGCATAAAAAAATCCGATGCTGATAACAACATCGGATTTTCTACTAAACCTGCTTTTACCTCAAATGCTTAAGCGAACAGCATTGCGGCAGATGCCGGGCTATTTATCCAAAATATGTCGCGGACAGGTTCTAATCATCCATTCCCACATATTGGGCGTAGACATCAGGCGCCAGATTTTCGAACTTGGTGAATTTACCAATAAACGCCAGACGGCTGGTACCGATTGGACCGTTACGCTGTTTACCGATAATAATTTCTGCCACGCCTTTATCCGGAGAGTCTTCGTTGTAGACCTCATCACGGTAGATAAACATGATGACATCGGCATCCTGCTCGATGGCGCCCGATTCACGCAAGTCGGAGTTAACCGGACGTTTGTTTGGCCGCTGCTCAAGGGAGCGGTTCAGCTGTGACAGCGCAACCACCGGACATTCCAGCTCTTTCGCCAATGCCTTCAGGGAACGGGAGATCTCGGAAATCTCTGCGGTACGGCCTTCGGTGTTGCCCGTCTTAATCTGCATCAACTGCAGGTAATCGACCATTATCAGCGCCAGATCACCATGTTCACGCACAATACGACGCGCGCGAGCGCGCATTTCGTTGGGGCTGATACCCGCCGTATCATCGATAAACAGCGGCTTATCACGCATGATATTGACGGCAGTGGTCAGTTTCGGCCAATCATCATCTTCCAGCTTACCCGTACGAATACGGGTCTGATCGATTCGACCGAGGGAAGACAACATACGCGTGACCAGCTGGTCTGCAGGCATCTCAAGACTGAATACCAGCACCGGCCGGTTAGAGGCCATCAACGCATTTTCGACCAGGTTCATGGCGAACGTGGTCTTACCCATCGAAGGACGGGCAGCAACAATGATCAGATCCGACGGCTGCATACCTGCCGTTTTCTTATCAAGATCGTCAAAACCGGTTGTGACACCGGTCATATCGCTGTCGTTGTTAAACAGGAAATCGATTCTATCCACCGCTTTCTTCAGCAGTGGATTAATGTCTTCCGGGCCACCCTGATTGGGGCGGTCCTCGGCAATCTGGAAGATCTTCTGTTCAGCTTCGTTGAGAATCTCTTCCGAGGCACGTCCTTCCGGCGTAAAGGCGGATTCGGCAATCTCATTAGCAGCCGTGATCATCTGACGGAGCAACGCACGGTCACGTACGATCTCGGAATAGGCGCGGATGTTGGACGCACTTGGCGTATTCCGTGCCAGATCCACCAGGTACTCCAGACCACCGGCGTTATCCAGCTCACCTACACGGTCCAATTCTTCCGACAACGTGACGACATCCAATGGCTGGGCATTATTCACCAGCTTGGTCATCGTGCGGAAAATAAGACGGTGATCGTGACGGTAGAAGTTTTCCTCAGACACAGTTTCAGACACTGTATCCCAGGCGTTGTTATCCAACATCAAACCGCCGAGTACTGACTGTTCGGCTTCGATCGAGTGTGGGGGTACTTTAATATTTGCCAGTTCATCCTGGCTCAGTTCAGAGTATTCCATAGGGACTCGGTGTGGATAACTTAGTTGGTATAGAACCCATCAGCTAACAAAGACTGACAGTTGTGGGCTCACATAGCCCGTTCGATACATTTTACGGACTCTTCAGAAAAAAAAAAAGCACCGCTGGGTTTCCCCAAGCGGTGCTTTTTCAGTCGAAGCTTAACGGCAATTATTCAGCGACAACAGTCAGCTTAACAGTTGCAGTTACTTCTGGGTGCAGCTGAACAGCTACTTCGAACTCACCAGTGTGACGCAGTGCGCCTTCTGGCAGACGAACTTCGCTCTTCTCAACTTCTGCACCAGCAGCAGTGATAGCATCAGCGATGTCTTTAGTACCGATAGAGCCGAACAGTTTACCTTCGTCGCCCGCTTTGGAAACGATAGTAATTTCTTTTTCGTTCAGTTCTTCAGCACGTGCAGTCGCAGCGTTCAGTGCAGCAGCAGCGGCAGCTTCCAGCTCAGCGCGACGTTCTTCGAACTTCGCAACGTTAGCTTCGGTAGCAGCAACAGCTTTGCCCTGAGGCATCAGGTAGTTACGACCGTAACCACCTTTTACAGTAACCTTGTCACCCAGGTTACCCAGCTTACCAATTTTTTCGAGCAGGATTACTTCCATCTCGGAAACCTCTTAAATCAGTTCTCTGCCAAATATGTGGCAGTTTATTTCACAGCTTACTTGTGGCCGTCAGTGTATGGCAGCAGGGCGATGAAACGCGCGCGCTTGATCGCAGTAGCCAGCTGACGCTGGTAGCGAGCTTTGGTGCCAGTGATACGGCTAGGTACGATTTTACCAGTTTCGGTAACGTAGCCTTTCAGAGTGTCCAGATCTTTGTAATCGATCTCCTGAACACCTTCAGCTGTGAAACGGCAGAACTTACGACGACGGAAAAAACGAGCCATTTTGGTCTCTCCTAAAGAATTATATCAGCTGATTACTCAGCAGAAGCTTCTTCTGATTTAGCTTCAGCTGGTGCTTCCGGTTTAGCTTCCGGTTTAGCTTCCGGGCGATCATCGCGACGAGGCTTACGCTCTTCACGAGATTCTGCAGCTTTGATTGGAGACACATCAGTGACCGCTTCTTTACGACGAATAACCATGCTACGCAGCACTGCATCGTTGTAACGGAACAAGTTTTCCAACTCGTCCAGCGCTTCTTGGCCACACTCAATGTTCATCAGAACATAGTGAGCTTTGTGAGCGTTGTTGATTGGGTATGCCAGGTGACGGCGACCCCAGTCTTCCAGGCGGTGAATCTGACCGTCAGCGCCGGTGATAACACCAGTGTAACGCTCAACCATTGCCGGAACCTGTTCGCTCTGGTTCGGGTGAACCAGGAATACGATTTCGTAATGACGCATTGCAGCTCCTTACGGGTTAATAGCCTTCGGGTAATTGCCAATATGGCTCCGAAAGCAAGGAGGTTAATTTTTAAGGACGCGGCATTATACGCTCGTGCGTTCAGGACTACAACCAATACCAGTAGATGAAAACCTGATTCTAGCCCCTCAGTAGCAATCACTGCTGATCAGCGGGCTCAAGTGATAACGGTGCATTCGGTAGTGATGCATACGGTAATGTATGAGTTCCAGATGATAATCAGCCAGACAGCGGATACGGGCTTCACGCCGCCCTTCACGCCACGCTTTGTTAAACTCGGCTTTCAATTCTTGCGGACAAACGTTGTAGTGATACTCAACCCTCAAACCCACTTTGTAGGCATTCTCAGGCGTGCAGTATTCCTCTAATCCCGCTTCCCGCCCACGCAAGTATTCTGCGTCCTGCACCTGCGCCGAAACCCCGTGCTTAATACACGCCGCTTGATGGTCAAATCGACGCTCGGCTTTATGTCCGTTACTTCCGTCCTGCAGGCCAATCGCATACCAATCACCCTCAAGGCAACTCTCTTTGCTCAAAGACGCACAGCCGATCACCCCCAGACTGAGCAATAACACCAACACTAACCGCCACATACCAGCACCTCCTCCGAAAGAGGTTGGGGCTGCCTGCCTTGAAATGCCCCGATTCGAGCAGAGAGAGAACCCGTCCTTGTTCAAAACCTGCTCCAAAAATACAGACTCCTGATCTCTATATCAGACTACGACAGCACAACACTGGTTCAAAAACGCAAAACGGGTCGCCAGTTTCCTGACGACCCGTTTTAGTCGCTTAAAAAGTGATTCAGTCACTTATCCAGCATTTATTCGACTTCGACAATCTCATAGCTGTGGGTGATGTTCACACCACCTTTTTCCAGCATCAGAGAGGCTGAGCAGTATTCCTCGGCGGACAACTTCACCGCACGTTCAACATGCTTTTCTTTGAGGTTACGACCCGTCACCACAAACTTCACATGAATATCAGTGAATACCGCAGGTACGCCATCGGAGCGTTTCGCGTCAATCTCAGCGACACAGTCCACAACGTCCTGACGGGTTTTCTTCAAGATACCCACCACGTCGTAGCTGGTGCAACCACCCAAACCCAACAACATCAATTCCATCGGGCGCGGGCCTTGTTTCAGCTCGCCGTCGATGGTCACATCAAAACCGGAACCGGTTGTGCCATGAAAACGCACATCCCCATCCCATTTAACTTTTGCACTCATATCCACGTTGATCGTCTCCAGCAAGAACCGACCTGTCTTCGCAGGCCTGACTTCATCTTTTTATATTATTCGAACAGCTCTTTTAACTTCGCACCCGGATCTTCGGCACGCATAAACGCTTCACCCACAAGGAAGCTGTGCACATCACGTTCGCGCATGACAGCCACATCATCACGGGTATGAATGCCACTCTCCGTCACCACAATCGTATCTTCCGGAATACGATCCAGCAGTTCGAAGGTGTGGTCCAGTGACAAATTGAACGTATGTAAGTCACGGTTATTGATACCGATCAGACGGTTACCCAACGGCAATGCGCGGGTCAGCTCATCACCGTTGTGCACTTCCACCAGCACATCCATACCCAGCTCATGAGCCAACGTATTCAGATCCGCCATCTGCTGATCTTCGAGCGCCGCCACGATCAACAGGATACAGTCAGCACCCATCGCTCGCGCTTCATAAACCTGATAGGCATCAACAATAAAGTCTTTACGAATCACTGGCAGGGAACATGCGGCACGTGCCTGCATCAGGTACTCTTCGCAGCCTTTAAAGTAGTCTGCATCGGTCAATACTGACAGACAGCTTGCACCACCTGCTTCGTAGGATTGAGCAATATCAGCAGGTACGAAATTCTCACGGATCACACCCTTTGAAGGGCTTGCTTTCTTAGCTTCAGCAATGACCGCAGAGCGCCCCTCAGCAATCGCACGCGCCATACTGTCGACAAAACCACGCGGATCTGTCGCTGTACCCTTCTGTGCTTCGATCTGTGCTTTCAGGTCATCAATGGACACGTTGGCCGAGCGCTCAGCGACTTCTTCCGCTTTGCGTGCCAGAATTTTTTTCAGAATTGTTGGTGTATCAGACATCAAATTAACCCTTAAATCCTTGGCTGAACTGTGCCAGCTCTTCCACTTTGGCAGCCGCAGCGCCAGAGAGGATTGTACTTTTCGCTTTTTCCACACCCGCTCGCAAACTATCCGTCAGGTCGGCAGCATAGATCGCGGCTCCGGCATTCAGGGAGATCATATCGATCGCCTTGGCATTTTCACCGGCAAAGGCAGACCGAATCACGGCCAGGCTCTCATCGGAGCTATGTACCTGCAATCCATCCAGACTCTGGCATTCAAGACCTGCATCTTCCGGTGTCAGTGTATATTCCGTCACTTCGCCATTTTTCAGCTCTGCTACCTG
Organism: Pontibacterium sp.; assembly: GCF_041587635.1. NCBI lineage: Bacteria > Pseudomonadati > Pseudomonadota > Gammaproteobacteria > Oceanospirillales > Oceanospirillaceae > Pontibacterium > Pontibacterium sp. The sequence goes on from NZ_JBFGYC010000219.1 coordinate 5,399, forward strand.
TGTCTTGCCTGCCAAACTGATCTCATCCAAGCCATCTTCAGCGTGCACCACCAGCGCGTGTTTAGCACCCAGTGCTTTCAATGACTCAGCCAACGGACGGCACAACGCGCCATCAAACACACCCAACAGATAATGTTTCGCACCCGCAGGGTTGGTCAGCGGTCCCAGCACATTGAACAATGTGCGCAGCGCCATCTCTTTACGTGGACCAATGGCATACTTCATTGCACTGTGATGCTGAGGCGCGAACATAAAGCCCACACCGATCTCATCAATACAACGACTGACCTGTTCAGGATTCAGTGCCAGATTCACACCGGCCGTTTCCAGCAAGTCGGCAGCACCAGAGCTGGACGAAACAGATCGGTTACCGTGTTTGGCAACATTACCGCCTGCCGCAGCCACAACAAAGGAGGAAGCACTGGAGACGTTAAACAGATTGGACCCGTCACCGCCGGTGCCTACGATATCCACAGCATTCTCAGACTGAATGGAAACCGGAATAGCCAGTTCACGCATCACAGCGGCGGCGGCGCTGATCTCGTCAACCGTTTCACCCTTCATGCGCATGGCAATCAGGAAACCGCCAATCTGCGCTTCGGTCGCTTCACCGGTCATTATCTGACGCATGACCGCTTTCATCTCGTCAGAGGTCAGGTCGCGACGCTCAACCGCCGCAGCCAGTGCTTGTTTAATATCCATGGGA
>NZ_JBFGYC010000220.1:0-6095 GCF_041587635.1 Pontibacterium sp.
ACGGCCTGATCATCTCTCATTTTGGTCGTCAAGTTGACGTAGAAGCCTCTGAAGGCGAGCGGCAAGGCGAAATTATCCGCTGCCATATGCGCACGAATCTGGGGCAACTGGTCACAGGTGACAAAGTTATCTGGCGCGCCAACCCCGATGGTGGTGTCGTGGTCGCCAAGCTCGAGCGTAAAGCCGAGCTGGTGCGCCCCAACCCCTATGGCGAAATGAAACCGGTGGCCGCCAACATCGACTACATTGTCGTAACCGTAGCGGTTGAACCTCTGGCACACGCCAACCTGATCGACCGTTATCTGGTCGCGGCGGAACTCAGCGGTATTGAACCTGTTATCCTATTGAATAAAACCGATCTGCTTAACGACAACAACCGTGAGCGAATCGAAACAATGCTGGCACGCTATCAAGGCATTGGTTATCAGGTACTCCATGCTTCATCCTCAACCCAAAACGGACTGGTTGAACTTAAAGATCACCTGAAAGACCGGATCAGCGTTTTTGTTGGCCAATCCGGGGTAGGAAAGTCATCTTTAATTAATGTTTTGTTGCCAGGTGTCGATCTAAAGGTAGGTGAGCTTTCAGTACAGACCCGTAAGGGACGCCATACCACCACGACAGCACGACTTTTTCATTTCCCTGATGGTGGTGACCTGATAGATTCACCAGGGATACGTGAATTTGGACTCTGGCACATCGACCCGGAAGATCTGATCGATGGCTTCAGGGAGCTGAGGGAACATACCGGGCATTGCCGGTTCCGCGATTGTAAACATGAAAAGGAACCGGGGTGCGCGCTGAAAGACGCCATCGCAGACGGCAAGATCAGTGAAGCCCGCTGGCAAAGCTTCAAGCACATCCTCGCATCGCTGGATGAACAAGACAGCTGGTAGTCACCGAGGACAGTTGAGCAACGGACACAGGCCAATGAGTTTGCAGGAATCGCCACAGGATCTGGACAGCTGGATCACCTATCTGAAAGAGAAACCTTTGCCGGTACGCAGCAGCGTCCAGCAACGGTTATCTCGTGCCGTTCAGAGTGACGCGACCACCCTGCAATCTCTCTGCAATCAGATCAAATCCGACCCGACCGTCTGCATCTATCTCGTCCGTCTTGCCAACAAACTGCACAACGAAAAAGGCTCTGCCGTGACCAGCATCGAACATGCCGTTCACTCACTGGGCTTTGATCGGATAGAGCAATGCATCCAGCAACTTGAGCTGATCCGCTTAAATGCCGGTTCGGTATCGCACAAACTCTATTTCCGCTCTATCGCCAACAGCCACCATGCCTCGATTCAGGTACATGAATGGCTGAAAGGACGTGGTAATGTCTTTGCCGATGAGCTGCAACTCGCCGCCCTGTTTTATGGCATCGGGCACTGGATGATGTGGCTGCATGCCCCCCTGCATATGAGTCTGATCCATCAAAAGATTCGCGAACACGAGATCGATGTTGTACTCGCTGAAACCGATGTTTTGGGCTGCACCATTCAAGAAATCTCTCATGACCTGGCAATGGAATGGGGATTGCCGGAACTGACCATTGAAAGTCTGGACCATGACACTTCACCGGGTCGCGACATTATCGATGTCATGCACCGACACGCATTACGTGATCCAACCATTGAAGACGATGAGCGCCGCGAGTTGAATCATCTGATCCAACAGAAGTACTTCCCGGTCAAGCTCGCCAACTGGCTGGCCATTACTGCGTCATTTGGCTGGCAGCAGAAAAAAGCCAAACAGTTATGCATGATCATCAGCGATTATCTGGGTGAAAATACCGCCGATGTTGTGGGCAAGCTGCATCAGAACTGCGCTATCGCCTCACGGATTTTTAATGTTCCCGGCACTCTGGCTCCGGCAACCGAGCTGCTCATGCTGGAATCCGATCTGGTGCCCAGCTACAAGATCTCGATAAAAGAGATTGAAACCGTCCTGATAGATTGCCCAAAACCTGCGGCTCGTCGCAAACCGTTACGCAGCAAAGCGCCTGAACAAGAGATCATTCGCACCGCGTACGCTCCAGTTGATGCCAGCTGTAAGAACGAAGAGTTGCTTAAGAAACTCGCCGCGGCCTTTATTAAAGGATCACCGCAGATCAAGACACCCGGACACGTCTTGCAGTGCACGGTAAAAGCCCTGCACGATGGTTTGGGCATGCACCACACCACTCTCTATCGGGTACACAATAAAAAGATGGTCTCCACGCTGTCGTCCGGCATTCCAAAAGACGACCCGTTGGCCAGTTACCAGTTTGATCTGGAAATCCCCTCACTCTTTAAGCGTCTGTGTGACAAACCGGGTTATATCTGGATTACCCCACAAACCCGAGAAAAGATGTTGCAGTCAATGCCAGAAAACTACCATCCGTTTATCCCTGAAAGCGGCGCTATTCTGATGTCTATCTTTTCTGGTAATAAGGCGGTGGCGATCGTGCATACAGACAATCGCGATCAGGCCATTGACGACTTCCACAATAAACGTGCTCGCTATATCTGCACCGCAGCCGGACAGGCATTCAAGAATCTACTCGCCGCCCAATCTGAGACAAACTGATACGGCTGAGTTTCCCGCCGCTTTGCTATATGATTCACGTCATAGCGTAATATACGGAGCCATCATATGAGTTTGCCCTTGGTCATCGAAGCTGCAGATCTCGCCCAACAGCTAAACAATCCAAATCTGCTGATTATCGATCTATCCGACGAAGAGACCTACAACAGCGGCCATATCCCCGGTGCTGTCCGGGTCGATACATCACGTCTGATGCTAGGTTCAGGCCCGGTACCCAACAAACTACCAACCGTGGCTCAACTCAGCGACCTGTTCTCTGAATTAGGCCTGACCGAAGAAACGCAGGTAGTTACTTACGACAATCAGATGGGACCTTGGGCGGGCCGTATGATCTGGACCCTCAACCTACTGGGACATGAGCGCTGCTCATTCCTGAACGGACAGCTCAAAGCCTGGACCAACGCTGGCTTAACGCTGGAAACAGCAGAGAATATCCCCACAGAGGTTCCATTTCGCGCAACCATCAACACGGACTATCTGGCGGATATAACGTTTATTAAACAACACCTGCGCGATAGCCACAGTGTGATCTGGGACGCACGCTCAGGCGATGAATACCGTGGCGCAAAGATCGTCAACGCCCAGAAAGGTGGACACATACCCGGCGCCCGGCTGTACGAATGGACACAGGTCATGATCTCCGCCGATGACACCCGACTTCGCCCGGCGAACGAAATTCAGGCAGAACTCGATAGAATGGGTATCAGCACTGATAAGGAAGTGATCACCCATTGCCAGACTCACCGACGCTCCGGACTCACGTATCTGGTGGCAAAACACCTGGGCTTTAAAAAAGTCCGCTGCTACGACGGTTCCTGGTTCGAATGGGGCAACCAGCCTGATACGCCGGTCGAACAGTAAAGCAAACTCTCACACGACTTACGAATTACCTGAAGAAACGGACATTTACCTTGAAAGACAAAATTTTTATTCTGCTTCAGCACCTGCTACCTCAGCACCTGATCTCCCGCTTTGTGGGCCGTATCGCCGAATGCACTAACCCGATGGTTAAAAATACCTTTATCAAATGGTTTGCCAAGCGCTACAACATCAATATGTCAGAAGCGCTGATTGAAGAACCCACCGCCTTCAAGAACTTCAACGCCTTCTTTACCCGCGAACTCAAGCCGGGAATACGTACGATTGATGATGCGGCGGATGCAATTGTCAGCCCGGCAGACGGTGGCGTCAGCCAGCTGGGCAACATCGAACACGAGCGCATCTTTCAAGCTAAAGGTCGTGGATATGGCCTCACCACTCTGCTGGGTGGCGACGCTAAATTGGCCGAACAGTTTGTAAACGGCTCTTTTGCCACTATTTACCTGTCTCCACGTGATTATCACCGTGTACATATGCCCGTCACCGGTACCCTGCGTGAGACGATCTTCGTCCCTGGAGACCTGTATTCCGTCAATCAGACCACCGCCGAGAACGTTGATCAGCTGTTTGCGCGCAACGAACGACTGGTCGCGATCTTCGATACCGAACAAGGGCCCATGGCCATGGTATTGGTCGGCGCAATGATTGTGGCGGGTATCGAAACCGTCTGGTCTGGACATGAAGCTCCTGTCCATCGCAAAGCAATTCGTACCGCCTATCAGCCAGAACAACCGGAACCGATTACACTGCAGAAAGGCGAAGAGATGGGCCGCTTTAAACTGGGTTCTACCGTTGTTCTGTTGTTTGGTCAGGACGCTGTCAATTGGCAGGATACACTGCGTGCAGAAAGCCCATTGCAACTCGGTGAGCGCATCGCAACCTACAAGGCAGCGAGCAACAGCGAAGCACAAGACAGCAGTGCGGCTTAAACCCGTACAGTTTGTCGGCTGTAGCCCATGGAAAAATGACCTAGAATTCTGACATTGGAGCAAACGCTCTACCCTGAATTCATAGACGGAAAACGTACAGAGACCTTATGAGCAACTGGATAGATAGCCTGCAAACACAAGGCGCCGTGGTCAACGCGGATAACACAGTCAGCCTGACCTCTGATCGCAGCGGTAGCGTTATCCCTCTGCTGCATCAACGTGTGCTGACCGTCACCGGCCCTGACAGCGAGAAATTCCTGCAGGGACAGCTGAGCTGCGATCTGGCAGTCACACGCCAGCAAGGCAGTACGATGGCCTCTCATTGCAACATCAAGGGCCACATGATCAGCTTGTTTCGCCTGATTACGATTGCTGACGGTTTTTTACTGCGTTTGCATACCGACCTGCACGATCAAGCCGCGCAAACACTGGGCAAATACATCATCTTCTCCAAAGCGGAGATCGGCAAACCCGGTGATGGCATGGTGGGGATCGGCCTGCAAGGCGATCAGGCTGCTGAGCTGGCGAAACTTGCGGTTGATACGTTGCCGGAATCCGTCAACGGCGTCGTCCAACAGGGAGATCGCACCCTGATCTCTGTGCCGGGCAATCGTTACGAACTCTGGTTACCGGAAGCAGAAGCTGTTGCGCTGCTACCTGAACTACTGAATGCAGGCACCTTAGGCTCTAGCAATGACTGGATACTGAACGAAGTGAGAGCGGCTATTCCAGATCTGCGTACGGCAACGGTCGAAGCCTTTATCCCGCAGATGACCAATCTGCAGGCACTCGAAGGTGTGAGCTTCACCAAGGGCTGCTACACCGGTCAGGAGATCGTGACACGCCTGCAACACCGCGGGCAGTTGAAGCGCCCGATGTACCGTCTGAAAGCCCGCTGCGAAACACTGCCACACGCCGGTGATCCGATCCACAGCGACAACAAAGAGAAGGTCGGGCAAGTGGTACTTGCCGCACGTAACGAAGCGGACGAGTGTGAACTGCTGGCGGTCGTCATCAAAGATCAGGCCGACAACAGAACCCTGCATCTGGAAACACAGGAAGGCCCAACGGCGAGTATTGAACCGTTGCCATACGAGCTGGATCCAAAGATGTTCGAAGCTAAAAATCGCCTCTGAGTCATCGATCTTTGCAGTATAAAAAACGCCCTGACCGGCTACGGTTCAGGGCGTTTTTTATAGGACAATGAGCGCGTTAAGCCAATGCAGTCTCGACCACTTCAGCCGGAAGTTGCCAGTTAACCGGGGCTTTACCCTGCTGTTGCAGATACCCGTTCGCCTGACTAAACGGGCGACTGCCAAAGAATCCCCGATGTGCCGCCAGTGGTGACGGATGAGGGGCCTTGAGTACCAGATGACGCTGTGTATCGATCACCGCGCCTTTCTTCTGTGCATAACTTCCCCACAGCAGAAACACAACATTCTCGCAGTGTTCGTTCACCACCTGAATGACACGGTCAGTGAACTGCTCCCAGCCCTTCTTCTGATGGGACGCAGCCTGACTCTGTTCCACCGTCAGTACACTGTTCAACAGCAACACACCCTGCTGTGCCCAGCTTTCCAGATAACCATGCTTCACTGGCGCAATCCCCAGATCACTGTTCAGCTCTTTATAGATATTCACCAGTGACGGCGGTGTTTTTATTCCCGGACGTACCGAAAAACACAAACCGTGTGCCTGATCCGG
>NZ_JBFGYC010000221.1:0-6077 GCF_041587635.1 Pontibacterium sp.
ACCTGGCCGGTCACCTTCGTCAACGATGCGATCAGCTTTGTTGTACCACTCCAGCTGTTTTCGTTTGTAGGCTTTATGATTGGACTGAATTTCTGGATTTTGCTGAACTATGAAGATCTGAGAGATAACCTGAGGGAGCGTTTCAAAGCTGCGTAATCGATTGAACTCAAGGCACAATCGTTCCTTGAGTTCGTTCAATACCTAAAGGGACAGTATCATAGCCCCTTTAGTCATCAATACAGCCAGCCGGTTCTGAAAGAGACACCCACAACAACGAATAAAACTGAAAACACAGTGACCGGTATAATATGCCAGGCCATATCAACAAGATTGTCTTTTGAGAGCACCGGAATAACCCTAAACCGGGCATCAATCGCAAAACCGAATGTAAGCGCAAGCAGTGTCAGTTTTGCAGCAATACCATGCGATACCGGATTGGTCATATCGAACCACTGACTCACATCAGGCACCAATCGATGCGCAAGCATCAACCCGGTTACAACTTGCACAATCAGAGCCGGCATACCGATTTTTTCAAAAACCGATTCAAAGCTCAACAACTGCTCCGGAGAACGTTCCCGTAGCACTTTTGGCAGAATCACCACAGACAGAACGATGTGCCCGCCCGTCCAAATAGTCGCGCTGAGAATGTGCAGGAGTAACAACGTTCCATACATGCTGACTTACCTATCCTGATGACCACAAAGCATAAGGCACCTTTTGATCACCAGGGTTATCCTGCGTGCTCGTAAGATGCCTTATGAATTAGCCTGATACCCGATCTTGAAAATAAAGCCTCAACCCCTCTTAAGAGAGGCCAAAGACACACAGACTCGTGTCTTCAACAAAGGGGATAAAGCTCGTAAAACTTATTTGGACTCTGCGCGGCCGGTGAACTTACGCTCTTCCACATTCACCTTGATACGGTCGCCCGTAGAGATATGCTCTGGCACCTGCACGATCAGGCCGGTTGAAAGCTTAGCGGGCTTCGTGCGCGCCGTTGCAGAACCGCCTTTAATCGATGGATCAGTCTCAACAATCTCCAGTTCAACCACACCCGGCAGATCAAGTGCCACAGGCGCATCGTTGACAAGAACGACATGCAATCCCGGGGTGTCGTCCGTAATGAACTGCAGTTCATCCGTAAGGCTATCTTTGTTCAGGCTATAAGACGAATAGTCTTCGTTATCCATGAACACATACTCATCGCCATCAGAGTAAGAAAACACAACCGCGCGTCGAACCAGATCAGCAAGGCTTAACATGTCTGAGTCTTTGAAGGTCTCATCAATCTTGCCGTTGGTCGCTACGTTATACATACGCATACGATACAGGCTGCCGCCTGAACGCCCTTGTGGAACTGAGCGCTCGATATCACGAACAATGTAAGCTTCACCATTAATTTCAACGGCGGTGTTCTTCTTTATTTCACTGGCTTTAGGCATGTCGGTGTGCTCTGGGAAAGAAGTTAAAGGGCAGTATAATCAGGTAGTTAGTTCAATAACAATACACCGTTTATACGCTAGGAGGCCATGAAGCACCTTCGTGACAGGTAGGCAGTGCCGACTAAAATCGGCGTTCGCTGCCGTACCTTTATGTGCTTCTCTGGCCCCTTATGGGTGACCGTAACCTTACGGCGAAATCGGCAGCTGCATGTGGAATGTTGAGCCAAGCTCAGGATCAGATGTAACGGCCATGTGCCCCTGATGCTGCTCGGTGATAATGTAGTAGGAGAACGACAAGTGCTGACCTGCATCGAAACCGTCTGCTTCCGGGTTGTCGCTGAAGTACGGCTCAAATAATCCCATCTGCTCATCGTTGCTCAAACCGATGCCGTTGTGCTGAATCTTGATCCAGAAGCTATCATAGCCCTCAGACAAGATGATCTTGATGGTCGGTACAAAATCACTGTCCGCTGAACGACGCTGCAACGACGCACACGCATGGCGGAACAAGCTTAAGAAAACCTGCTGCAATTCGGTGATATAGCATGGCACCTGTGGCAGATTCTTTTCGACGCTCCATTCCAGTTTTACCTGATGGAACGACAAACCATTTTCGACAGAGATCACCTCTTTACCCAGCTCGACCGTATGCTCCATCACATCGACAATATCGGCCATCTGTTTTTCTTTCTCCCGACTGCGAGAGAACGTCAGCAAGTTATTGATGATCTTAGAAACCTGATCACCTTTGTTGGACATATCGATGAATATCTCATCCAACAGCTGTGTCTGCGTGGCGTTTCCAGCCCCCTGCTGATGGCTATCCGCCAGAATGTTCTTAAAGCGCTTCAGATCCATCAGGATCGCTTGAAGTGGCATATTGATGTCATGTGCCATCGTGGAAGCGACCTCACCCATGAATGACATCTTGTCATTATGGATCAGCATGTTCTCAGCCGTCTTTTCCTTACTGACATCATCAACCAGAATCACCACACCCGCTTCATCGCCCTTGAGTGGATAGATCGTGATATCGAAATGCGACAGGCTACGCATGCTCTGCTTCAGGTGGATCGTTTTATTCTGCTCAATCGCTTGCTGGATATGCTCAGGAACAACCGTCATGGTTGGATACGCTTCCCATAACGTTTTCCCTAAAGCCTCTTCAGAAGACACACCGGAAAGTTCCTCTACGCGTCGGTTCCACTGAGTCACCCGGCCGTCCTTGTTCAAGCCAACCAACATCAATGGCATTGAGGTCAGAATGTCTTTGATATAGGACTCTGAAGAGCGCAACTGATCGGATGTTACGATGTGCTCGGCAACCTCTGATTCCAGCGCACTGTTGCTTTCCTGCAGCAGTTTATTGGACTCATCCAACGTCGCTGTTCGTTCCTGAACGCGAAGCTCCAGTTCTTTACGAATAGCCGTTAGCTCGCGATTTGCGCGAGATGCTTTGCGACGTGCGATAAACAGATACACCGCCGTAATCGATAAAATGATGATCAGCGTACCGCTGCTCCAGTTTGCCAGATGCTGCCAGTTGGTTTTGCCATTTTCATCTTTAAACAGTGTAATGCCAGCCATAGCCCATGAGCTGTGCATGCATAAAGCAAATAGGAAGAATATGTTTTTCATAGTATCCGTGAAATTAATTAACCTTGGTTTGGTAGTAAGCAGACCACTATAAGATAAAGACGCCAGAAACATGCTTGTTTCCCGGTCATTAGTCAGTGCCTGTGACCCAGTGTAATTACCTGCATGTTACACCATTTTGGCTGCTGAAAGCTGCTGCTGTACTCGAATCAACCGTACTTGCGACACAATAATGTGCCAACAGCCGTGCTGCTGTACCACTTTAAGAGCAGTACATTATCTATCTGATATTCAATGATAAATATTCGGCCCGATCCGAGACATCTACGTTCAATCAAACATGATTTGCAAAATGTCCCAACACAACTGAACGTTGTGCGACAAACGATACCTCAACGCAGTAAATCGCGGAGTAAGAGATAAAGCAGACGGAGGAAACTACAGCATGAGATTTGATCACACTCTTCGTATTCATCGTCGAGCGTAAACCAACCGATAAGACGAGCCGTCTTTCGCCCTAACGGGCGTTTCGCTCCATAGCGGTTACCATTTCGATATGAGGTATTCCATCTTCATCGTAAGGCTCAGATACAGGCATAAACCCGAAGTCCGAATAAAACGCCTCTAAATATTTCTGAGCAGAAATTCTAACCTCTTGTTTTGGAAACTCAGCCTTCAGCAATTCCATCGCCTTTTCCATCAGCAACCTTCCACTTCCTTGCCCCCTAGCCTCCTTTGCGGTTAAAACGCGACCAATAGACGGCTCTATATATTTATGCCCCGGAAAAACGACACGTAAATACGCAAGGATTTGGACAGAATCACCTCCGTTGTTTGTTTGAGCAAACAAGTGCCACGAGACTTGATCTAAGCTGTCGATGTCCTGGTATACACAGTTCTGTTCAACGACAAATACCTCCTGCCTCACCCGCAAAATTTCATAAATTTCAGCCGATGAGAGTTCTTCGAATCTTTTCCATTTCCATTCGTACATACTGCATACTCCTTAACACCTAAAGCAGAAATGCGTCACTCAAAGGCGATGCCGTCTTTACTTCAGCGCAAATTCCACGGCTTTCTGCGCATGTATCGCCGTTGTGTCCAATAAACGCACCGCCGTATCGTCCTGCTGTACCAACATACCGATCTCAGTACAGCCCAGAATCACCGCCTCTGCACCATCATCGGCGAGCTGCTGGATGATGCGAAGGTATTCGGTTTTTGAATCGGATTCGATCTTACCAAGACAAAGTTCATCGTAGATAACCCGGTGCACAGTCGCCCGATCGGGCTGATCAGGCACCAGAACATTCAGGCCGTATTTCTCACTCAGGCGGCCTTTATAGAAATCTTGCTCCATGGTGAATCCGGTGCCCAATAAGCCGACCGTTTTGATTCCCTGATCCAACAGCACCTCAGCGGTGGCATCGGCAATATGCAGGATCGGAATATCGATGGCGGCTTCGATTTGCGGGGCTACTTTGTGCATAGTGTTGGTACAGATTAACAGTACATCAGCACCTGCGGCTTGCACGTTGCACGCGGCTTCAGACAAGATCGCAGCGGTTCCATCCCAGTCCCCTTGGTGTTGCAGCTTTTCTATCGGCGCAAAGTCCACACTATACATAACGATCTTCGCAGAATGCAGGCCTCCCAATTGCGCCTTTACCCCTTCATTGATCGCTCGATAATAACCCACCGTACTTTCCCAACTCATACCACCTAACAAACCGACTGTTTTCATACTGCCTCCGAAATAGTCCTTTATGCCCTGTCACAGGATTGGGGCGTTTGATGGGATTGTTGAACCCTGAAGGCACAAAGTCAAAACGCCTTCAGGGAAACGTGGGCAGGCGTTAAGACTTGATCCGATAACCTGTACGGAAGATCCACCAGATGCCTGTCAGGCAGAGCGTTAAGAAGAACAACGTCATACCAAAGCTGACGGCGATATGCACATCCGCCACACCATAAAATGCCCAGCGGAAACCGCTGATCAGATACACCACCGGATTAAACAGAGTGATTGATTGCCATGGTTCCGGCAGCATGTTGATGGAGTAAAACGCGCCACCCAAAAACGTCAGCGGTGTAATCACCATCAACGGGATTACCTGCAACTTCTGGAAATCATCCGCCCAGATACCGATGATAAAACCGAACAGACTGAAGGTGATCGCCGTTAACGCCAGAAAACAGATCATCCAGACAGGATGCTCGATCTGGTAATCCACAAAGATGCGTGCCGTCGCCAAAATCAGCAATCCCAGCAACATGGATTTACTCGCTGCCGCCCCCACATACCCCGCGACGATCTCGAACGGTGATACCGGAGCCGACAATACTTCGTATATGGTGCCGGAGAATTTCGGGAAGAAGATACCAAAGGATGCGTTGGAGATACTCTCACTCAGCAGCGATAACATCACCAGACCCGGAATGATAAACGCGCCGTAACTGACACCGTCGATCTCACCCATGCGTGAGCCAATTGCCGTGCCAAACACCACAAAATACAGTGTTGTAGACAGTACGGGCGATGCGATGCTTTGCATCAGCGTGCGCCAGGTACGCGCCATTTCGAATTTATAGATCGCAAAGATGGCATATAGATTCATCTCAGTGCTCCTTCACCAGATTCACAAAGATATCTTCCAGCGAGCTTTCGGTGGAATGCAGATCTTTCACGTTAATGCCCTGTGTACTGAGATTGGTTAACAGATTAACCACACCGATGTTATCGTCATGACTGTCATAGCTGTAGATCAGGGTATGTCCGCCCTCACCTAATGTGAGCGATGCTCCATTCAATCCAGAAGGAATCTCCACCAGCGGCTGATCTAAGGTCAGATGCAACTGCTTCTGACCAAGCTTGTCCATCAGGACATCTTTATCTTCAACCAGGATGATCTCGCCCTTGTTGATCACACCAATTCGGTCGGCCATCTCTTCCGCTTCTTCGATGTAATGGGTGGTCAGAATAATCGTCACGCCGCGCTCGCGCAGTTCACGCACCATCTCCCACATGTCGCGGCG
>NZ_JBFGYC010000222.1:0-6075 GCF_041587635.1 Pontibacterium sp.
GTGCTGGTTGAGTTCACTGTGATCGCTGCACAATAATCGTTTATTAGCTTGGCAAAGCTGGAATTGTCATTTTGAGCATCACCACTCTGAATGACACTCCTGTGATGGAACGCATGACCTGCTCCATCCTTTTTGGCCGCTACTTGCCTTCGCCGGTAGCGGCTTTTTTTTGTCTGCAGAAAACGTGACACTGATTGCGTCGACAAAAATTTGTAGGGCCGCCTTTAGGCTGCCGCAGGCTAATCACCTACGATGACGATGAGCCTGCGCTACCTATTCATTGCGACCATCTTAAATACCAGCCTGTTCACCCAACACCAAACGATGACCCAACCCAACCCAAAGTACCCTGTTCAGAGACATCATTCCGTTCTAGTCTGAAACCAAACTTATCTCTTCGATTACTGAACTTCCGCACACCTCATTGCTCAAAGGCCACTATGATCTATTTCCCTGCATTCCGCTCACACCCTTTACTTGCCCTGCTGGCCGCGCTGTTGATCGCGTCGCTGCTGGGACGAGGTTTGGTGGCGGCACAGCAGGAGCAACACGCAACAGCACCTATGATCGATCCGCAGGTCAAAGCGCAACAACACGGCCACTATCATCAGACAGAGCTGGGCCACTTCCACGATGAAAGCCTTGAGTTATCCGATAGCAGCCACACCTTGCTGCACAGTATCAGCGCCATTGAAAACCAACTGAGCCATCCCAGCCTTACCGCGCGGCTGACTAAATCCCGCGTCCCTTTACAGAGTTATCTGCTCCCCGATCCGACGGATCCCCAACTGCCCGGCCTGTACCGGCCACCGCGGGTTTAACGCATCCCGTTCCACCATGGAACCGTTCAACGTTGAAGCATCCTTCGCTGCGTTTATACACAGCGGACTTATCAACTTGCCTCCGAATTAGGAGAAAACGATGCGTATATCATCATTTGACGGCAGGGATTTCGCCCTGTCCGTCCGGATACTCCTGCCCGTGTTACTGCTATTAGTCACGGCTGGCTTCAGTCCCTCCGGTTTTGCCCACGGCGTGACCGAAGGTGACGCCCTGTTTATCGAACAAACCAGCGGTGTACAACTGCTGCCTTTTATCTACCTCGGTGCCAAACATATGGTCACCGGATACGACCACCTTCTGTTCCTGCTGGGGGTGATCTTTTTCCTCTATCGCATGCGTGAAGTGGGTATCTACGTCACCCTCTTTGCCGTTGGCCACAGTGTGACACTGCTGTTCGGCGTGCTCAGCGAAATCCACGTGAATCCATACATTGTGGATGCCATCATCGGATTTTCGGTGGTTTATAAAGCGCTGGATAATCTGGGGGCCTTTAAGCGCTGGCTTGGGTTTCAGCCCAATACCAAAGCGGCGGTACTGATCTTTGGCTTCTTTCACGGCTTCGGTCTGGCAACCAAACTGCAGGACTTCACACTGTCCGAGGACGGTCTGGTCGCCAACATTCTGGCCTTCAATTTGGGTGTCGAAATGGGTCAGTTGCTGGCCTTAGGAGGCATTCTGATCATCATGAACTTCTGGCGCCGAAGCCGGGCGTTTTCCTATCAGGCCTTTACGGCCAATGTAGTACTGATGGCGGCAGGGTTCCTGCTGATCGGCTATCAAATGACCGGCTACTTGATTACAGCCTGAGGAGAGAACCATGCGAGATATTTCTGATATTACCACCGACGGCCTGCCATCCAACGCCAGTTTGATTAAAGCCACGATTGCCGCCGCCTCACTGGGAAGCGTTCTGCTGGTGACCACCGTATTACCGGCTGAATACGGCATCGACCCGACCGGACTGGGTAAAGCGATGGGCCTGACCCAGCTCAACTCATCTACAAAATCCACGCCCCCCGTGCCTGCCACCGTAGTAACAGCAACACCACCGGCGGTGAATGCCGTTGCCGCGGTTGCGGCCGTTTCAGCTGCCGCATCAACACCGACGGTTGAAACTGACAATGACGATGAAAACAGCCCCGTACGTAAACGCGACAGCGCCTACCAGACCCGCACTATGACGCTGTCCCTCGCGCCCGGTCAGGGCACAGAAATCAAAGCCGTGATGGAGGCCGGAGAACGCTTTGTCTTCAACTGGAAAACCGAAGGCGGTGCGGTGAACTTTGATATGCACGGCGAGCCACCCAACGCCAAGCGTGACGAGTTCACCAGCTATTGGTTTGCCCGTAACCAGCGCCAGGCCAGCGGTTCATTTACCGCACCGTTTAAAGGCACCCACGGCTGGTATTGGCGTAACCGAGGCAATAAACCGGTGAAAGTCACAGTGTCCCTAAGTGGATTTTTCCGGGATGTTTATATGCCTTAATCAGGTTCATATTGAGAGACTAGCTTAAAGGCGGCGGGACGCATCCGTGACACGCCGCCTTTAAGTCAAATACTTCAGATACGCTCCGGTGTACGCATCAGTACTACGTTATCCACCTCTTCAACCAAGCAATACTGAACAAGTGCGTCGAAGTAGAGTGGCTTGGAATAGTAATACCCCTGAATCTCTTCACACCCTTCCTGCACAAGAAAATCCAACTGCCCCTGATGTTCCACACCTTCTGCAGTCAACTCCAGACCAAAGCTTTTTGCCAGACTGATAATCGCACGGGCAATGGCTACGCTGTTGCGATCATTGGGAAGCCCATCGACGAAGGCCTTGTCGATCTTAAGCCGTGTTACCGGCAGCTTCTGCAAATAACTCATGGCTGAGTATCCGGTGCCAAAATCATCGATCGCCAGGCCAATTCCCATCTGTCGGAACTGCTTTAGGGTTTCTACTGCTTCATTGATGTTGGTCGCAATATAGCTTTCAGTAATCTCCAGTTCCAGATGCTGTGGCTTAATCCCAGTACAATGAAGAACGTTCAAAAGCTTTGGCAGCAAGTGACCATGGCTGAGCTGAACATTAGAAATGTTTACACTTATATGCTTCAGCCCAATTCCCATTTCTTCCAAACGCTGAAAATCTTTACAGGCCTGTTCCAGAACCCACTCTCCGATTGGAATAATCAGCCCCAGCTCTTCAGCTAGAGGAATGAAGTCAGCGGGTGAAACTAACCCTAATTCAGGGCTTTCCCAGCGTATTAACGCTTCTACCGACACAATGCTCCCACTCACTGTAGAAACTTTGGGCTGATAGCAGAGACGGAACTGATCACCGCTATTAATTGCCAGCTTCAACGCATGTGACATGTCCGTGCGTTTCTTCATTTGCGCCGACAGATCATCAGAGAAGAAGCTGTAGTTATTGCGACCACTCTCTTTGGCTTTGTACATGGCCAAGTCAGCGCACTTAAGTAAAGAAACCTTATCTTGCCCATCCAGTGGGTAGATGGCGATACCGATACTTGCAGAGATACTTATCTCCTGGCCACTCACCTCAAACGGCAAACTAAACAGGTTCAGGTATTGCTCTGCCACAGATTCCAACTCGTCCAGCTTATCAACCTGTTCCACAAGAATATTGAACTCATCACCTCCAATCCGTGCAAGTGTATGATCAGCAGAAGCATTCAAGTACAAACGAGTCGCCACCTGCGTCAAGAGCTCATCACCAATATGATGACCCTGTGTATCATTGACCTGTTTAAACTGATCTAAATCGATGAAGAACATAGCCAATTTTTTATTTTTGATCACTGCATTTTCCAAAGCAGCGTCTAGACGCTCCCCCCAGAAGCGGCGGTTGGGTAGCTGTGTCAGCACATCATGATTAGACAGATATTCCAGCTCCTGCTTAGAACTCTGTAGAGACGTCTCACGCTCCCGAACCGTTTGTGCCAACTGGTTGATGCTATTTGATACTGTTTCCAGCTCATCACCGGTTTTTAACGGCTGACTTGTGCTGTAATCCTGATTTTCGATCTTTTCGATCTGTATCATTAGGTTTCTAAGCGGGCGGTCCAGTATCCGCTTAATAACAAAGTTCACCACCAACAACGTCAACACAGCGATGCCAACCAGAAGGAATATGAAGTGTTGTCGGTTTTCAGCCAATACACGTATCAAACTAGCCCGCTCTAAACTGGCGGTAATCAGGAGGGGGCCTTCCACACTGTCAATTTTACGGTGACTTATGTACTCATCCGCTGTCTCACTGATCGCCAAGTCCATCAGGGACATCTCATCAAACAAGAGATGAACATCTGCAGCTTGTGTTGGATCAGGATTAGAGAGTTTAAGCGACAGATCTAAATCGGCTGACAACAGCGAGAAATAGTGCTGATCCAGCACGCGGGACATTTCGATGTGAGCAATCTCTTTGCTGCCATCAGATGCAAATAGGCTCAAGTGGGACTTCAGCACAAAGGCATCAACGTCTTGATGATGTGTCACCACACTGTTGTGCCTTATGTTCTCTTGCGGATAGGTCGGCACATGAAACAGCTGAATCTTATCGCGCTCCACCTCAGCCATTGACAGTGGGTAATACTCATTCTCGCCCTCAATTCGTCGTAATAAACGAGAGCGCTCGCCGGCATAAGAAATAATATTGAGCTGAAAACCCGTTGATTTTTTCACCACATAAGCGATCAACTCACCCTTCCGGTTATACAACGCAATGTCATCGTTGAATGACAACTTAACCCGGTTATACAACTCCTCGACTATCGCTTTCTTCTCTTCATCAATCAGAAACGTATTGTAGTTACTTTTATCTTCATAGTTGTTGAGTAGATCTACGGAGGCAAGCGTGGGTTCATGGCTTTCCAGAAAGGCAATACCATCCTTCAGGCTGCGCTCAATCTCAGCGATGTTAAAAACAACACGTTGAAAACCATGACGCATCCGCGTTTCTTTTGTTTCCAGAAAGCTGCTCTTAAGAAAGCCATCAAAATAGAGTCCTAAAGCCCCCAGGGTCAGGATACCCGCCACGGTCACAAACACCGCGAACTTCACCGACAGGCTTTGAATCACTGCACGCTTTTGCGCCATAAAAGATCTACACCACTATTTAGAAGATCGGACGTACAGCCTCAACGTTCTCTTGTGTAACCAGTTTTACCGGATTCACAATATGCTTAGGAAGCTCTTTACCTGCCAATAGTTCTAAAGCGGCTGCAACAGATTCCTCGCCACCGAGAGGAAACAAAACCGATCCCGTCTGCGTACCCGCAACAATGGCATCTCTTGCTTCACTGGTATAATCACAGCCCACCATGATAATTGACGCCGGATCGATACCGTACTTCCTCAGTACAGGGCGGACGCCACTCAGCATGCTGTCACTTTCAGCGAAAATAGCATCCACTCTTTCACCACCGGCAAGTAATTTCTCCATCTCCACCAACGCATCTTTGCGCAGGTAGTTACCTGTCCGTTTAATAACACTTATTTCCGGATAGCCGGCCATTTCCTGCAAAAATCCTTTACTACGTAGTTGGGTTACATCTGCCGTCTGAATGCCCTCAAACAGCAACACCTTCCCTTTACCATTAAGGGCCTTAGCAATGTATCGTCCGCCGATTGCTCCGATTTCTACATTGTCCGAATTGATAAAGGTGGTGTACTTTTCGGTTTTTACACCGCGATCAAGCACAATCACTTTGATCCCCGCCTCATGAGCTTTGCTAATGACTGGGACGACTGCCTGCTCATCATTAGTGCCTACAATTAGAATCTCCACTTGCTGAGCAATAAAGCGTTCGATCTGACGAATAAGAAGTGACGTCTTTCCCTGGGCATCAGAATAAACAAATTTCAGTTGAGGATGACGGTCTGCGGCATCCTTTACCGCCATAACCTGTGCCTTTCGAAAGTCATTTTTTAGAGTATCCTGAGCAAAGGCTATTACCGCTTTACTTGAACCTTCGGCGTGAAGCTCCAATGGGAATAACAAAAACAACACGAACAGAGTAACCAAACGACCGTTGAACATACCCACTCCAAAATCCCAAAATCTGTTTGAATTAAGGCAAAGCACCGATAAGAAACTGCTCAAACATTTCACGCAAAGATTATATGGTTTTATAGGCCAAGTCCAAGGAAAGCCAACAAACTTGGTCGACAAAATACCGAGCCCACTCCATAAAACCGATTAATTTTCGTCATCTCATCCACATA
>NZ_JBFGYC010000223.1:0-6055 GCF_041587635.1 Pontibacterium sp.
AGTCCAAACAGCGTATTAAACAGTTCGTTTTCACACCAGATACCGTCGTAGCCTAATGCTCGGTAGTGAGTGATAACTTGCAGCTCTACCCGTTGTCCATCGTCATCCAGAATCAGTTGTTCGCTGTTAAATTGCTCGGTAAGACGACGCACCGGGGGTCCACCCAGTTTGCGTTGAATCCTCGGTGTAAAACTTTGGCAGAACACTTCTTCGTCTGCGCTAAGAGGCTGTTCTGCCAGCTGATTGCAACGGCTTAGGGCCTGTCTAAAAAGCTGTTGCTTGAACAGTGTACGTACATGGCGTTCTCGATTGGGTGGTAGGGATGCTGAAGCATACAGTTCGGCTGCAGCGGAGAAGTTTTTATCGCGCTCCAGCTGTTGGCCAACGGCTTTAATCAGTCGATTGCGTTTTAGCTCCAGTCGTTGGTTGCACGCAGGACAGAGCAGTATCTTCAGTTTCTCGTCATTTGGCAGCATTGAATCTTCCAGCTGCTGACTGATCTGGTCGAATAAAAGATATCGTTCAACATCTTCCGCACAGTTAAATGCACGGGTGTTCTGATCGAGCGGATAGTTTTCAAATTGCATAATCCCTAGATCGCTGACCACAAACTGAGACAGGTCCTGATAGAGATTGCCAAAGTAGATCAGGCGAAAGCGTTCTAAACTGTCGCGATAGTGCGGGAAAAGTACCGGCACAGGTATAAAGCGTTGCCATACAGAGTGTTCGACAGCAGTATCGCCCAGTGTTGAGATCAGCGTATCTGTCAGCGCTGACTTACTGGACGAACCTTTTATCTGAAGGGCTGTTTTCAGCTCTTTGGCGGTTAACAGGTTGCTGATATCGACCGCCGTCAGGTTGGGATTAATCTTCAGTAATTCATGTTCCACCAGCAAGTCTGCTGCATTGTCCAATGAGCCTATCTCGCGGTAGGTCAGCTTGTCGAGACGAAAAAAAGTTGCTCGGCGACAGATCAGCCGTACATAGAGTTGTTGGGCATCTGTCTCCAGCTGGCGATAGTGCTCTAGAAATTTATGATCCTGTGGGCGTAACAGATCGAGATGCAACGTACTGATGGTTTCGATCAGCTGATTAAAATTATGCAGGTAGTAGAGTGGGTCGACGTCTTTGCTGAGGTTCTGGGCCAATTTTTCGATTCTCGATCATTGGAATTCAGACTTATTGTACGTAATCCTCGAGCGGTCGGGGATATCGAAGACTAAACTTGCACTCTAAAGGAGGTAGGGCTGCACTCGATTGGAGAGTTGATTGCAATTATGGTCCTGCTCACGCAAGATCCCCCTTTTTTGAGGCCAGATCTATGTATAGCATCGTTGCTGAAAACGAAGACTTTGTACTGATCGATAAAATGCCCGGTTTTTCGGTGCACAAGGATCAGGAAGACAGCGGGTTGGCGATGCAGATTAAAGCGGACCAGGGCTACAGTGAGCTGATGCCGGTGCACCGATTAGATAAGGTCACGTCGGGGTTGATGCTGTTTGCCCGTCACCATGCGGCGGCTTCCGAGTTATCGCGCGCGTTCAGCGAACATCAGGTGGAGAAGTTCTATCTGGCATTATCGGATAAGAAACCGAAGAAAAAGCAGGGTGCGATTATTGGGGATATGACCCGTGCACGTCGCGGTGCATGGCGTCTGGCGAAAACTCAGATTCGTCCAGCGGTGACACAATTTTTCAGTCAGTCGCTCAAGCCCGGGGTACGTCTGTTTCTGTTGCGCCCGTTGACCGGAAAAACCCATCAGATCCGCGTGGCGTTGAAGAGTGTTGGAGCGCCAATTATTGGCGACCCGCTCTACCATGAGAAAAATGAAACGCTGTCTGATCGTACCTATCTGCATGCGTATAGTCTGAGTTTTCCGTTTGCGGGGGAGCAATATCGCTTTACCGTATTGCCTGAAGTGGGTGAGTTATTCGATGCGGAGTGCTGTGCGCTGATTAACACCCATTATGCCCAGCCCTGGACCTTGTCGTGGCCGCGCATTCAACAGCATCTGCCGAACGGCAGCGATACTGGTAGCAGTTCGTAGTTCGCAGTATGATGTGCGCTTTTTAAAGCGTGCCGGAGTGAAGGCTATGAGCGAGCGCATCGAGCGTGATTTTTTTGCCCGTGATGAAGATGAGCAGAAAGCATTTCTGGAACAGACGTGGTGTGACAGCTGCATGGAAGTGAACCTCGGCATGCGTGAGCCGGTTGAGTATGAACTCAACGATACCGTCTTTATTGAAGGTAAGTGTAATAGCTGTGGCCAGTTAATCCTGACTGAGCTGACAGAAGACGATTTCTGATCGAACCCTTGTAAAAGAGCTGAACTAACGTGTCCGATTTTGACAATCGATTTGGAGGCACCCGCCGCTTATATGGGCAGGATGCTACCGAGCTTTATCGTCGTTCCCACGTGTGTGTGATTGGTATTGGTGGTGTGGGGTCCTGGGTGGCCGAAGCGTTGGCGCGCACCGCGATTGGTAAGATCACCCTGATTGATCTGGACGATATCTGTATCACCAATACCAACCGGCAGATCCATGCACTGGATGGCAATATTGGCCGTTCCAAGGTAGAGGTGATGGCGGAGCGGATGAGGCTGATCAATCCGGAGTGTCAGGTGAATGAGGTCGAAGATTTCATCACCCGTGACAATATCCGCGAATTGATTACCGATGAGTTCGATTACGTGGTGGATGCGATCGACAGCGCGAAGGAAAAAGCAGCGTTGATTGCGCTTTGTAGCCTTCGTAAGATCCCCGTTGTCACCATCGGTGGGGCTGGGGGGCAGACTGATCCGACTAAAGTGGGTGTTCTTGACCTGTCTAAAACCTCTCACGATCCATTGGCGGCGAACGTGCGTTCGTTTCTACGTCGCCACTACGGCTTTAGTAAAAGTGGTCGTCGCTTTGCTGTTGAGTGTGTGTATTCCTCTGAACAGCTGGTTTATCCACAACCGGATGGCTCGGTCTGCCAGTATAAGACGAATGACGGTAACACCCGTCTGGACTGTGCGGGTGGCTTTGGTGCAGCGACCTGTGTCACTGCAACCTTCGGTTTTGTTGCCGTTTCCCGTGTACTGAAAAAATTAGTTGAGCGGGCCGAACGGCAAGGCAAGCTCTGATGTCGCAGAGGGAGCGGCAGTGCGTTGCCGTTCCCAAACGTTTGTTTGAATCCCTTCTAAAACTTTCCCTTTTTAGGTCAACCAGTTAGCAATTTGGCCTGAGATTTGCTGTTTTACCTCTACCAGTCTGGAGGTGACGTATGCAGCTCAACCGATCTTTGCCCATTTTATCCACCGAACCTTTTCAGTTTGATCCGATGCATCAGGACCGTGGATTCGCACAGATGTTGCAGCAAGAGATCGAGGTGAAGCAGGCTGTTGTCGCGGATGTGCAGAGCGGTGTGCGTCCGAATCATACAGAGCAGCAGTTACTGCAGCGTTGGCCGATGTCTGATTATGGTCGCATTTTCTCGCAGGCAGAAGAGGTCCTGAGGGAAACAGAAGCTGACTTCGAGCGCTTTCATGAGCGTTCCCGTCAGGTCGCCTTTGATCTCATGCGATACGATATACAGGCGATGGTGGATGTACGCTTTGGCGTGGCGGGAATCTCAACCAGCCCGAATGAGCCTTTTATGCTGTCGGATTTTTACCTGCAGCGCTTATGGCAAGCTGAGGGGCCTATTCAGAGTTGGGGGCGGGATAACCCAAGTTTGACTCAGGCGATCAGTGGATTGGGCGTACAACATGCGCTGGCAAAGGCCGTGACCTCCCTACAAGCAGAGCAAGGTATTGAGCGTCATCAGGCAGCGAGTCGGGGGCAGCTCGATAGCTATGTTCGTCAGGTATTACTGAGAGCTGGGAATCTGACGGGTTTTAATCCTCTGTCTTCGCATCAGCTGGAGACGATGGGATGTGATCTTCAATGTGTATTAGGCGTGAGTGAATTTAATCCGCGTCAGGCAACGGCCGCAGAACTGCGAGGTGCCGCGCAGCACCTGTTTCACAGCGGTGAGATTGGTGTAGAAAATCTGTCGTTACTGACCCATGTGCCCCGAGTGCTGGGTACTCAGATACCGCAAGGGGACGTGAATTGGATTGACGCCTTTCGTGGCTTTGTGAATTCCGCGTCGGTACAAGGGGAAGCGCAATTCCATCTGGAAAATACGCTTTCGGTATTGCAGCGTCTGGCAGACTGATTAACCCGTCGTTTTATGGCGGGGCAGCGCCAATGACAAACCGCTGGTCATAAGCAAAAACAGGGCTGAAATCCACAGGCAGGCACTGAGACCGTAGACCTGAAATAGCCAACCGGAGAGCAGTGTTCCGATCAGGCGTCCTGATGCGTTTGCCATGTAGTAAAAGCCCACATCCATCGAAGCACCATCTTCTTTGGCATAGCTTACAATCAGATAGCTGTGTAGCGATGAATTGATGGCAAAGAGTACACCAAATATGCCCAGTCCTCCCAACAGCACCCATTGTGGATGCAATCCGCTATTATCGCCCAACCCCAGTGCGATCAAAGCCGGTATCGCTGTTAATGTAATGGCCCAGCGAAGTGCGCTCATACCGTCGGGATGTTTTCCGCTACGACGGCCTGTAATCCAGGGCGCCGCTGCCTGAACAAATCCGTAGGCAATAATCCAGCTGGCAAGGAAGCCGCCCACCGCCCAGTGATCCCAGCCAAATGCGCTGCTCAAATAGACCGGCAAGGCAACGACGAACCAGATATCACGAGCGCCAAACAGAAATAAACGGGCTGCCGATAACGCATTAACCGCAGAGCTGGTGGAGAATACTTCGGTGAATTTTGGTTTGACCTTGGCTTTGCCCAGATCCTCTTTGAGTTTGATCAGGCTCAGCAGCAGAACCAGTGATAAAACGCCGATCAAAATCCAGACGGCACCCGCAAAGCCGGCTAAGGAGAGCAGCATGCCTCCAAGGAAAAAACCAATCCCTTTCAAGGTGTTTTTGGAGCCGGTCAAAATCGCGACCAGTTTGTACAGATGTCCTTCGACCTGAGCCTTGGCCAGTTGTTTCACTGAGCTTTTGGCACTCATCTTGTTCAGGTCTTTGGCGATGCCTGAAAATGCCTGAGCGGCCATAACCCAGGGGACAGTCAACATACTCTCAGGCACCGTGAGCATCAGCAGCGCGATGACCTGCAGGCTCAGGCCGATATTCATGGTTTTGTTCAAACCAATACGTGCCCCGAGCCAGCCACCCACCAGATTTGTAATGACGCCAAAAAACTCATAGAAAAGGAACAGCAGGGCGATCTCTAATGGGTTGTACCCCAGTTGATGGAAGTGGAGTACCACCAACATGCGTAATGCACCGTCGGTTAGCGTAAACGCCCAGTAGTTACCCGTCACCAGAAGGTACTGTCGTACCTCTGATGACAGATTCGCCAGTGCGCTGAGCATCAGTCGTTGGCCATAATGTATTTGGCCAGCTCAACGGTGCGGTTTACGTAGCCCCATTCGTTGTCGTACCACGCATAGATTTTCAGCTGAGTGCCGTTAACCACCATGGTGGAAAGCGCATCAACAATGCTGGAGCGAGGATCTGTGCGGTAATCGATCGATACCAGCGGGCGCTCTTCGTAGCCGAGTACACCGTCGAGTTCATTTTCTGCCGCCTCTTTAAAGAGGGCGTTCACTTCATCGATATTGGTCTCGCGTTCCAGTTCAAACACCATGTCCGTCAGTGACGCATTTGCCAGTGGGATCCGCACGGCGTGGCCGTTCAGGCGGCCCTTCAGGTCGGGGAATATCTCGGTGATCGCTTTTGCCGATCCTGTAGTGGTTGGGATCAGGCTCATACCGCAAGCACGTGCCCGGCGCAGATCTTTATGCGGTGCGTCCAGAATGGTTTGTGTATTGGTGATGTCGTGAATCGTGGTCATCGAGCCGTGACGGATACCCAGTTTTTCATGCACAACTTTGATGACCGGTGCCAGGCAGTTTGTCGTGCAGGATGCGGCGGTTACAATGCGGTTCTGGGTCGGATCAAAAAGGTCGTGATTAATACCCATGACCAGATTCA
>NZ_JBFGYC010000224.1:0-6038 GCF_041587635.1 Pontibacterium sp.
ATCGCGGTGTCTGACAAGTTACGTCGGGATTAGATTCGATACGACGGAAGCAATGCAGACAGAAAGCACCTAGAAACAGGTGACTGAAATGCACAAAAAACGGGGCCAGAACGGCCCCGTTTTTTGTAACGAAGATTAGCCCCAGGTACGAACCGGGCCCACATCCACGTGAATAAAGTTACTGCGCTGGTAGTATCCTACTCCGCCCACTTGCAATGAACGCGCCTGACTACCCAACTGCTTCAAGGGCACGCCCGGCAGACGAATATCGATCGCCTTACCCAGCATATGATAGCTGCGCTTCGCGACACTTGAACTTTGCTTACGCAGTTTGGCGTTGGTTTCGGGAGAACGGTATCCAGAGATAACATGAAACTGCTTCTGGATACCAAGATCTTGCTGGAGCAGGTGCAACATATCAAACAATCGCGGATCCATAGCGATGCTGGTATCGCTGCGGTGATCTCGCAACAGATGATTCACTTCAGCCATTACGTCTGGAATGTAGTGACCTTCAGCCCAATAGGTCGCATCCAGGCTTTCACCCGTGTGCAGATTATAGAAGCTTAACTTACGCTCAGGAGAGGCCAAAAACGGTGTCCGAGCACCCAATGCAGATGCGCTGGCTAAACCCAGCGCCGTTCCACTGAGGCTTTTCAAAAAGCCCCGACGACTAATAAGATTCATATAACTCGACTAAAAAACAGACAATTAACAACCGGATCGTCATTATGCATATCTCGACCCGATTTGTACATTTTTCAGCCTACAGAAAACTGATTGATCGTTCGCGAATCCCACATTTTCTCTGCCCGCGTCAACAATACCTGCTGATCGCCAGCCTCACCCAACAACTTCAACAACATAGCGATTGTCGATTTGATCGCCAATACACCATACTCATGCTCAGCCTCCCCACGCCAGACCTGCCCAAGCATTGCGGGATCGAGTTCACCCTCCTTAACAAAACGACGTGGCACGATGCGCGGCCATTCGTTCTCTTCCAGTTCACCCTCTACCACCCATTGCAGAATGCTTTCACCGTCAGGCTTCGCTTCCGCCTCACCGCCATCGCCTTTCACGGTCAGGTTTCGCTCAAACCCCAAAAGCTGCGCCGTTTGCTGATGCATTGGCCCATACGGCGGATGAAAAACACCATCAACACTACACTTGGCATGCAATGGATTCAGCATCCGCGCCAACGTATGCACAGGAGATCGTAAACCCAGAACAGACCGCAACTGGATAATTCGCCCCAAAGGCGGACACATATGATCAATCGACATAAATGCAAAATTCACCCGCGCCAGCTCTGCATCAACACGTAACCAGCTATCACAGCGACTCAACCCAAACTGAGACAGCATATCCTCGGTATAGATGCGCTCAGGCGTAAGACCACGCGCACCATGCATAAAGATACGATAGCCATGGCTCGCCAAACACAGCGCAGCAAGCAAAAACCAAGGATGACGTCGCTTCTTACCCGCATAGCTCGACCAGTCCAGGTCTACCTGCAACCCAGCCGGTGCGGCATAACGCTGTCGTGTTGCATCAGCAAACCCCGCCAACTCTTCAGGCGATTCCTCTTTTACACGTAACAGCATCAAAAAAGCGCCCAACTGTTCCGGTTCGGCCTGACCATCCAGAATCATCCCCATCGCTGCTTCCGCTTCTTCACGGGTCAGCGAGCGAGTGCCTGTTTTTCCTTTACCAAGGATACGTACATACTGCGCGAAAGGATGTTCCTGCTTCATAGACCTGCCTTGAGGATTGCTCTAAAGTTATCGGCCTTCACTATACACCTAAGCGGTAGCTCGAATGAATCTCAGGCATCCAGAAGTGCATCTGTTTTTTAACGCCCTGACATTTTTCACGCGCCTACCCGCTCCAGCATGGGTTGAGTTCTCCGATTCAAAACTCAACCACGCCAGCCGTTACTTCCCCTGGATCGGGCTGATCGTGGGCGCCACCGCTGCGCTGGTATATTTCTTTGGCTGTATGCTATTTCCTCCGGCAATTGCCATCACCTTGTCGATGATCGCAACGGTCTGGCTGACGGGCGGATTCCATGAAGATGGTCTCGCCGATGTCTGCGATGGGTTTGGCGGTGGCTGGGAGAAAACCCAGATACTCACCATCATGAAAGACTCTCGGCTGGGAACCTACGGCGCATTAGGCTTAGTGTTTGCATTATTTATGAAGTTTCAGACACTCAGCCTGATCGAACAACTGATTCCAGCGCTATTATTGGCACATACCCTCAGCCGTTTTGCCGCGATCACGCTCATCTATTCCGACAATTACGTGCAAGAAGATCAGCAAAGCAAAGCAAAACCACTCGCAAACAGAATGTCTCGACGCGAGCTGATGATTGCCGCGATACCGGTATTGTTGTGCCTTATCCCTCTTGGCCCCAAGGTCTGGTTGGTCATTATCCCCGTCTGGCTGATGCGTAACTGGCTATCGCATTTCTATCGCCGCTGGATTGGCGGCTATACCGGCGATTGCCTGGGTGCCACACAGCAACTGTGCGAGCTGACCGTTTATCTCTATTTCTGCCTGCCTTTTATATTGGCAGCCTGATAGAATCCGCGCATCTCTGCGTAATGTGAAGCAATCATGCGAAAACGATCTGCACCCCGGCGTCACCCAGCCAACAAGAAGAAACCCGTTGCCCTCGATGGCGCTCCGATTCAGC
The DNA here is from genome assembly GCF_041587635.1 of Pontibacterium sp. Taxonomy (NCBI): domain Bacteria; kingdom Pseudomonadati; phylum Pseudomonadota; class Gammaproteobacteria; order Oceanospirillales; family Oceanospirillaceae; genus Pontibacterium; species Pontibacterium sp. The sequence goes on from NZ_JBFGYC010000224.1 coordinate 2,702, forward strand.
TGTCCATTGAGGGACTCAGCCACGAAGGTCGTGGTATCGCCCGCCATAATGGCAAAACGCTGTTTGTTGCCGGGGCCCTGCCCGGTGAAGAGGTTGAAGCGCGAATCACCAAGACGCACCGCCGCTTCGATGAGGCGCAGTGCATCAACGTCATTCAGGCGTCAGAAGATCGCGCAGAACCGATTTGCGAGCACTACGGCGTATGCGGTGGCTGTGACCTGCAACACCTGACACATTCGCGTCAAATCGAAGAGAAACAGCGGATCGTACTGGATCAGCTCGAGCGTTTGGGCAAAATACAGCCGGAAACCACTGAGTCTCCGCTTCGCTCACCCTCGTCTAAATATCGGCGAAGCGCCCGCTTAGGGGTCAACCAGCTACAGCGTGACAACTCCGTTGTTGTTGGATTTCGTCGCCGCGCCAGCAATAAACTGACCCGCATAGACCGCTGCCCAGTATTAAACGATACGCTCAATCAGACGATTCAGCTTCTGCAAAACGCACTAGACCAAGCCGGTCAGGTGCGTGATATTACCCATGCCGAAATATCAATGGGTGACCAAGAAGGGGCTTTGACACTACGAATCAAAAAACGCCCTTCGGACGCACTGCTGGACGCTATCAGCCTGGCCGCAAATCAACTGCACCTCCGCCTGTATCTGGATGACGGCCAAATCACACAGGCCTATACAGATGCAGCAGATCTGCACTACCGATTACCAGACCAAGATATAAAACTCAGCTTTGAGCCCGGTGATTTTCTGCAAGTGAATGCCGGCGTTAACGAGCAGATGATTAGCCGTGCGCTGGAGTGGTTACAGCCAACACCTGACGATCGTATTCTTGACCTGTTCTCGGGTATCGGAAACTTTACGCTTCCCCTGGCACTTAACGCCGGAGAGGTAGTTGGCGTGGAAGGTAGCGATACGATGGTACAGCGTGCCGCGACCAATGCTGAAGCAAATGGCTTAACGAACTGCGCCTTTTACCGTGCCAACCTTAGCAACGACCTGCGTCACCACCGCTGGTTCAATCAAGGTTTCAACAAGATCGTACTGGACCCGCCCCGCACGGGTGCGCTCGAAGCGATTAAACAGCTGGAACACTATCAAGCTGATCAAATCCTGTACGTATCATGTAACCCTTCTGCACTGGCCCGTGACGCAGCAGAGCTGGTTGCGATGGGCTATCGCTTTAGCCGTTTCTGCGTGATGGATATGTTCCCGCAAACGTCCCATGTGGAATCCCTTGCCCTGTTTGAGAAGCCAGAGAAGTAACGCTGTCGATGCCTGAGATTATATTTTCCGATGACCAATTGGTTATCGTAAACAAACCCGCCGACCTGCTGTCCGTACCTGGGCGCGGAGAGGATAAACAAGACTGTGTATGGCGACGGGTACAGCAATCATTCCCCACTGCGCGCATCGTGCACCGACTCGACTACGCAACCTCCGGCTTGATGGTGCTTGCCCTGAATGCCGACAGTCATCGACGTCTAAGCACGGAGTTTCAAGAGAGACGCACGCAAAAATCCTATCAAGCGATCGTTTACGGGACTCTCAGAGAGGAGGCAGGTGAAGTCACCGAACCCCTGCGCTGCGATTGGGATAACCGCCCGCTGCAGATCGTCGATTACGAATACGGGAAAAACGCGCATACGCGCTGGAAAAAACTAAGGGACGAGCCGAATGGCAGCCGGGTACAACTCACTCCGATTACCGGTCGCTCCCATCAACTGCGTGTTCACATGCAGTTCTTAGGCCACCCGATCATCGGAGACCGCTTCTACGCACCTGATGACGCACAAGCCCTCAGCCATCGCTTATTGCTTCACGCAGAACAGCTCGGCTTTAATCATCCGGTAACCGGAGACTGGCAGGACTTTACCGCCCCGGTGCCGTTCTGAGGACGACACCGGAGCCTATTACATCATGCATTCACGACACGTACGCTTTTCCCGGATTTGAATGCCTGAATATTTTCGACAGTCTGATCGATAATACGCTGGCGCGCCTCACGACTCCCCCATGCGGAGTGAGGTGTAATGATCAGATTAGGGATATCATCAGCCAACAGAAGATTACCGTTTACAGGCGGCTCCTGCGTCAGCACATCCGTTGCGGCTCCCGCCAGATGACCAGAGCGTAGCGCGTCAGCCAATGCCTGCTCATTAACCACACCACCGCGCGCCGCATTGATTAACACACTGCCCGGCTTCATCTTTGCCAACGCCACCGTATCAATCAGGTCGAGGGTTTCGTCAGTCAGCGGGCAGTGCAAACTCAGCACATCAACTTCTGCCAGAAACTGATCCATCGGCATACGTCCGGCCTGAGGCTTCCCACCCGGGCGCTGAGCAACCACCACCTTCATTCCAAATGCTTTAGCCAACTCTGCTACCGCACTGCCCAGGTTGCCGTAACCCACAATCCCCAGTGTACGGCCAGACAGTTCTCGTATAGGAAAACCCAGCATACAAAACTGACTCGCCTTGCCCCAGTCTCCAGCCTTAACCGCACGATCATACTGAATAATATTGGTATGCAACGCCAGCATCATCGACAGGACATGCTGAGCCACTGAATCAACTCCGTAAGCAACACAGTTGCAAACCGGGATCGACTTTTCAGCTGCGGCTTGCAGATCGATGTTGTTCGTGCCGGTCGCCACTACACAGATCAACTTAAGATCGGGTGTAGCATCCATCGCGGCGCGACTCACCTTGACCTTATTGGTAATGACAATGTCATATCCGGCGATTCGCTCCTCTACCTGCTCTAAAGCGGTTGCCATATGCAGATCCAGCTGACTGACTTCAGACTGAATAGGCCCCAGATCAAGATCTTCAAGGCTTTCTAAATCCAGAATTACAGCTTTCATCGATGTTCCTTCTTATTTTTGATATCGCCCGTTATCAGAGACAAATAAGGGGCCAAAAGGCCCCTTATTTATTGCAAGTATATGTAAAGAACATCAACCTCTTGGCAGATTGTCTTTCACATCCCACAATATTTCTTCAGCAACCTGAGCTGGTGCATATAAACCATCCTCGGTCAGCACTGTCAGATAAACCCCGCTGCGAGCCCGGTTCAACTTAAGCTGATAGCGGCCGGTAAAGTCGTACGCTTCAGTTTCCTCGTTGAACGTGCCTTCAGGACCATCAACCTGGCTATTAAACACGTAGATGACCTTACCTGCGAACCAGATCTTGAACCCCTCTTCTTTCTGCAGGGCTTCTTGTTCAATCTCTTCCTGACTCATCTGACTCAGACGTTCTCTATCGTCTTCACTCAGTGTCTTAGAGGTATAACGGATCTTTTTCGCATTCTCATCCGGG
>NZ_JBFGYC010000225.1:0-6038 GCF_041587635.1 Pontibacterium sp.
GATAAACCGTCAGAGTTGACGCTGCAAACACTCACCACCAGTTACATGTGCGAACTCATTGCTGAGCATACAGCGGGGGTTAACTCAAGCTCAGCGTTTCTGGTGGGGATGCTCTCCACCGTTCACGCTATGTTGGGTATCAGCAAGGAGGAGTTGCTTGAACGTCTACCAATGAGTGACGACATAACAGCCGCACTGTCTGATCGCAGCGGGATATTGGGAAATATACTGCGCAACACAGAACAGTATATGGCCGGACAATGGGACGAGCTTGACCCCGGCATTGATGTTTATCTGTATCGTGAAGCCTATGAAGCCAGTGCAATATGGGCAAATGAGCATATCGACGCCGTTGCTGGCTAGTACTCTGGTATTGCAGCTAAAAAGACAGAACAAGCACAGACACCAAGAACCCGGCATATAGCCGGGTTCTTGGTGTCTGTAGTAACCGTATCCGATGTGCAATTAAGACAATGTCACCACACGTGCTGCCAGCCCCATAAAAATTCCGCCAGTAATACGGTCTATCCATTTAGTATGCTTCTGCAAACCCGCAAGAATACGGGATTGGGAAAACACCAACGCCACCAGTACATACCACACACCATCGATTCCACCTGCCGTCGCCATCATAATCATCTGATCGCTTAACGACTGATCAGCAGATACAAACTGCGAGAAGAGTGCGATAAAAAACAACGCCAGCTTCGGATTCAGCAACGAGATCATCAAGCCATCAACACCGGCTCGCCAGTAGGAGACTTGAGGTACCTGACCAACGTGTAATGCCCCTTGCCCTTTTGCGGTCAACGCTTTAAAACCCAGCCACGCCAGATACGCTGCGCCGCCCCAGGTGATCGCCTTAAACAGCAGAGGAGACTCAGTCACCAGAATGGCGAGCCCCCAAACCGTCAGCAATGCCCACAGGGCAACACCCGCCGCATGAAATATCGCGGCGGCGAAGCCGTGCTGGCGGGAGTTCGTTACCGTATGACGTAACACAACGGCCAGGCTCGGGCCGGGAGTCATTGCGCCAAGAACACATATTGCGAGGATAGAAAGCCAGGTCGCTAATGTCACACTGATCCCTTTTGATTAAGATGTTCACGATATAGGCACCATTATCTGGTATTGCCAGAGCAAGCGGGTAATACTTTATCGTTATAACCTGACCTGATACGCTGGCCACTATGGAACTCTCACAGATCAACCTCAACCTACTGCTATCGCTCTACCACTTATTGCGCACCCACAGCGTCACTCAGGCAGCCGATCTGGCCCATATCAGCCAGCCCGCAATGAGCCGCAACTTGTCACAACTACGCGAAATATTCGCGGATCCACTGATGGTCCGCGTCGGCAACGATATGCACCTGACCCCCAGAGGCGAATCGATCTGGCAGCAGCTTCCTCCAACACTCAACCAACTCGAAGCACTGTTTACACCCAACCAGTTTGAACCGGCCGGTTATCAGGGCCAATTTAACGTCGCCTCAACCGACTACGTCACTCAGGAACTGGCACCCAGCTTCCTCGCAGAGTTGCAAAAAAACGCACCGGGTATCGGCATCCATTTTCATCTCTGGAAACCTTCGATGATGGATAGTTTACGGCAGGGACGTTTAGATCTGGCGTGTTGCTATCTAGACCAGGTACCCGATGATATCTACGGTCGGCAGGTAGGATCGGACGGTTTCTGCTGCCTGATGAGCATTGAGCATCCTCTGGCACAGGCCGCAGATTTGACGCTGGATGATTATATGGCCGCCGAGCATCTGGCCGTCACTGGGGGCGGTGACAAAATCCGCGCCGTTGATAGCGCCCTCGCCCGGCTCAATCTTCATCGACAACTGAAAGTGACCGTGCCTTTTATCCACTCGGCACTGGCGATCACCGCGCGCTCAGATTACCTGCTCACGCTGCCGCAACATATCGCGAACGATCTCGGCTACCGCTATGACCTTCAGATCCGTGAACTGCCACGCGAGCTGGAAGTCGGAAACAGCGCCTACTACATGATCTGGCATCACCGCATGAAAGCTGACCCCGCACACCGCTATCTGCGTGAAACTCTGTTCAGCACCATCCGCGAGGAAGCCCCTCATCTGCCCTAACCGGTCGTATGGAAAATAGCGGCGTACCAAGCGACAAATCAACAACAAATATCAAGAACATCATATCATTTTCGATATAACCTACATCCCGTTTAGTGATTGGTGATGATCACCGGCGCACCCTACACTGCCCGCATATAGGATCAGTATTGGATGCGGTAAATATGAACGAGTGGTTGTTATTGGCGGGAATCTGTTTTGCGGGAGCAATGGTACCGGGTGCGAATACCGCACTGGTATTGCGCCGAACGCTGCAAGGGGATCAGAAAGGCGCCTTTATCACTGTTGCCGGACTCTCCGTGGGACTTTCCGTTCACGTTGTTGCATCGATGCTGGGCATCACCGCCCTGATCAGCGAAACCCCGGCACTCTACGATGCCATTCGCTGGTTTGGCAGCGCGTACCTCCTGTACATGGGTGTCACCTATCTGCTCACCCGCAGTAATACCGATGAGAAGGAGGGTCAACATGGTGCGTTATCACTGCGCAATCCATTTCTTAGTGGCCTGATGGTCAGCCTGCTAAATCCAAAACTGCTGCTGATGTTTATCGCCCTGTTCAGTCAGATCATCAACGCGGCCCACGGTTGGAAAACGATGATGCTCTACGGCGCAACGCCCTTGGTGACAGAAGCGATGTGGCTGTGCCTGATTATTCTGTTGTTATCACGTCCGGCAATTCAGGCACGTCTGAATCAAATTCGTCGCGGACTGGAACGTGTCATCGGTGCGGGATTGGTGTTGCTGGGCATTAAAGTAGGTTTGGGCTAGTTTTACCTGACATTCATAAACATACAGAGGGCTTCAATCTCTTATCTCAGATTGCCCTCTGGCGCCTATTCACATCCGCCCTATAGAGCCATTGACGCCTGTACGCCTGCAATCCTTACACTTTTCTGACACTCCCCCGCTCTCTCCCTTATAAACTTGTACCTTTCATCTCACTAAGAGAACAGGGCTTCGCTATGACGGCTCACCGTTACGTATGGTTTACCACACTCACATTGATGCTGTGTATGTCATTTCCAGTTCTGGCAGACACAGGGGAATACAGCGACCTCTCCTACAATGAGCAGGTCAACAGCAGTAAACGCATCAAATGCCTGTATGGGTATGCCGCAGATAAAACCGGCGATCACGCGACCGCCATCCGGATATTTGAAGACTGCATTGAACGCTGGAACGATGTGTATTCGATGATCTGGCTAGCCCAGATTTACGAATCTGGAGTAGGTATCACCCGCAACCTCCAGAAATCCACCGCACTGATGAAACGGGGTGCTGAACTAGAGGATGAGGCAGGCTATGCCAGCCTTGCCCGTTATCATTATGGGGTTTCGCTGTATGAAGGGCTGGGGACTGCTGTCGATAAGACACTAGCGCTCCATTACCTTAAGCGTGCGGCGCAGGAAGGTATTCCAGATGCCTGTGAGTATCTTCAGCAACAGCATGAAAGCTGCCCGTAACCCCTACAGCGTCTTGATCGTCAGCTCAACGGGGCATCAGAGTTCGATGATTTCAGTCACAACCTCGGTAGTAACAGAGTTGGCGATAAAGCAGGCCTCATGAGCGGCGTGGTGAAGCGCCTCCAACTGCGTATAGGACGGCACCCTGTCAGGGGCAAATCGAACGGCCGGACGCAAAACCACCCGAGTCATCGCAATTTTGCCTTCACTGTTTTTAGCCATAGTGCCTACCGCCTGATCATTGTACGTATCCACCACAAAGCCTTGCTGAGCCGCGAAGGATAAAAAGAACAACATATGACAGCTGGACAACGCAGCAACGAAGGCTTCCTCGGGGTCCACATTGGCTTCCACTGAAAAAGGCAGCGGTACCACCTGGGGCGAAGATGAAGCCGCCACGGTGACACCACCATCAAACTGCCATTCATGGCCCCGGCTGTATCGATTATCCGTAAACGCCTCGCCGTCGGCGCGTTGCCATAATACCGTTGCGCTATAGTCTGCCATTACACATCCTGTTTTTTATTAATTCCTGAACATACACCACTTCAAACCAAAGCGATCCTAATACCTTAACTGCCGAGATCTTTTAACTGGATTCAGGCTTAGCGTTTACGCTTTCATAATCACCTGTCGTTTTAGATCAATATCAGGAACGCTCTGTGCCAGCGCCTAAAAGCAGCAAGAGAGGTTATTGAGTACGAATGGATCGCATCATGCACCGTCAAACCGCCAAATCTCAGGCAATAAAAAACCCACCTTGATAGCCGTCCAGATAAGACAGCCACCGAGGTGGGTTTTCAGAATAAGTGCGTGTGATGCTTATTCAGCGATCTCAGCGTTGTGGTAAACCTGCTGCACATCTTCACAGTCGTTCAGCATTTCAAGGAAACGCTCGAAGACTGGAACATCATCACCGCTTAGTGGCGTTGAGGTCTGAGGGATGAAAGAGATTTCATCGATTTCAAACTCAACATCGGCGAATGCATTGATAACTGCTGTTTTTGCCTTGAAAAACTCAGTGTGTGGAGCGAAAACGGTGATCATGCCATCTTCACATTCGATATCGGTTACATCGACATCTTCCATCATCAGTGCTTCCAGCACTGCATCTTCGTCATCACCTTTAAAGACCAGAACGGCCTGATGATCGAACATGTGGGAAACAGACCCAGGCGTACCCATCTTCGCTTTAGCTTTGTTAAAGCAGATACGTACGTCACCGATGGTACGGTTGTTGTTATCCGTCAGGCAATCCACGATCACCATGCAACCGCCCGGACCAAAACCTTCATAACGTGCCGGATGGTAGTCTTCGCCGCCGCCACCCTGTGCTTTTTCAAGCGCACGATCGATAACGTGGGTAGGGACCTGCTCTTTCTTCGCTTTCTCCATCAAACGGCGCAATGTCAGGTTGCCGTTCGGATCTATGCCACCATTTTTGGCGCACATATAGATCTCTTTACCAAACTTGGAGTTAATCTTTACGCGGGCACCCTGGGTTTTAGCCATGCTGGCCTTACGGACTTCAAAACTTCTTCCCATTCGGAATTACTCTTACCAGATGTTGAGTTGAATGCCATAGATTCTAATCGGAACAGAAAAAAATTTCAGGCGTGAAGCCCATTTAGATGGGGCTAATCCACAGATAACCGATAGATAGTGCCTAGATAACACCGGAATGAGGCGAAGAGACTCAAAAGCTGTATAAAAAAAGACCACCTTAGTAAACCAAGATGGTCAATTGCCAATCACGCCTTCACAGCGCATGTCGATAGACGATATCCGGGGTGACAGAAAGCGGGTAGCAACAGGACATGACCTCTCCGAAACCTGAAACTACCCTTTTCACCAGATACCAGAGAACACTTACACCTCCGCCTTAAACGCAGAGGCTCACACCTGAAACGTTATTTAAACAACGGATGAATGTTGTTTTTGTTGAACTTCAGCACCGGATCAAGCTCGGTCATCTCAAAGGAGATCTGGCAGTAGCCGTTATCCGTAACCGGTTTCATCCAGTCACACAGGATGGCGAATACTTTCTCTGCCACCTCTTTTTTCAACGCCATATCCCGCCCGTGGCCGATCTTCAGATTGAGATTAAGAAAAGCGAACTCCTCCCGACCATCTGCCACCCGATAATCTTCACAGCGGATCGCCCGACTGCGCACGCCACCCAGCGGAAAAGCTCCAGTAGATACCACATATTCATGCAGCTCTTTAAACAGCGCCTGAAACTCCAGCTGTTCATGCAGATTGGCAGAATACTCAACGATAAAATGGGGCATTAGACCTCTCCCTCCTCCAAACATTACACCTATAGTAACGATCCCCGATCTCGGCTCATTTACCCTTCTTCCCACGCTCCCGCGCAGGAATGCAGACCACTCGCGACTCGTTCTAAAACGCCTTAACGACAGGGGACTACAACGCTGTCAAACCGCCCTCGTTCCCAC
>NZ_JBFGYC010000226.1:0-6014 GCF_041587635.1 Pontibacterium sp.
AAGTATCTCCCAGTACATTACGACGTTAGGTGTGACCCGCGTGTTTGTTCCTTCTCAGGATGAACATAAACTCCTGTGGAAACACTCAATAGAAACTGCGATCTATGCAGAACATATTGCGCTCAATATGAAAGAACTGAGCGTACACCCCGAGATGGCTTATATCTGTGGTCTACTGCATGACATCGGTCGCTTTGTCATGTTTGATGTTGCCCCCGAAGCCCTCAAAGGAACTCCAAGCACAAGCTGGGCATCCCCTCAGGAACTTCCTCTGGTTGAACAAAAACGTATTGGTTATGACCATTCTCAAGTGGGCATGATTGCCTGCAAACACTGGCAGTTACCGAAAGTGATCTGCAATATGGTTCGCGCCCACCACAAATACAGCATCTTCGCGAACGAGGCACTGCCTAAGAGCTTCCGCAACTTAATATTGATTATTCAATTAGCCGATTTCATTAGCATCTATCTGACCAAAAACCCGGAATGGCTGGACCTATCAGACGATGAGCTGGAGAAAAACCTCACACAGAGTTGTGTGCATAAAGCGTGGGGGGAGATCGATCTGCCGATGAAACAGCTTTCAGAGGAATTGTGCTTTCTACAAGAGAAAGCACGTGCATGGACCGAAGTGATCGGCTGCGCCTGAGTAAACCGCTCTACCCAGGCACAATCCAACTTCAGGACAAAGTACTATTCAGACCTTAAACTTACTCAAGGCACTATCCTGCTGACTCGTCAGCTGCACCATGGAGTTACAATTACTTTCCTGCTCATGCGCCTGCTCAGACACAGAACCACTGATGTCGCGGATGTTAGCCGTATTGCGGTTAATCTCCTCCGCTGTGGCACTCTGCTCCTCTGCTGCAGTCGCAATCTGCAGCGTCATCTGATTAATATCCAAAATACTTTCACGGATGCTGCCCAGCACGCCATCTGCCTCACTGGCCATTGCCTGCGTTTGGGTCGCCCGGTCACGCCCTTTCATAATCACCACCTCGGCATTCTTCACACCTGCCTGCAGCTGCTGGATCATGTCTTTAATCTCTTCCGTCGACTGCTGAGTGCGGGATGCCAGCGCCCGAACTTCATCTGCCACCACCGCAAAACCACGCCCCAAATCACCGGCACGCGCAGCCTCAATCGCAGCATTAAGCGCCAACAGGTTAGTCTGATCTGCAATATCGGTAATTGTGGTCAAAATAGAGGCAATATTATCGCTGTACGACGACAGATCGTTAATTGTCCCCACCACAGTGTCCATATCATTCGCCAGATCTGCGATTGAGTCGGTCGTACGGGATACGACCTCAACACCGGCATGCGTTGCCTCATCCACTTCCTGTGACGATGCCGCGGTGCGTTGTGCGTTAGATGCCACCTCCTGAGCCGTTGCAGACATTTCATGCATTGCGGTTGCGAGCTGGTCCAGCTCAAACAACTGCTGCCTTAACTGCCCGGAAGCCGTTTCGGCCGATGTCGCTGTCAGATCAGTATTGGCACGCACATCCACCGAGATACTCTTTACCTGTCCGACCAGCTGCTGCAGATAGTCGACAAAGCGGTTAAATTCTTCAGATACCTGCCCAAATTCATCTTTGGTAGTAACCTCCAGACGCTTAGTCAGATCACCTTCACCACTGTTAATCTCGTGCAACGAGGCCTGCAACGCCTGCAATGGGTACAGCGTGCGTGACACGGCCAGATAGATTGCGACGGAGGTCAGCAATGCACTGATCAAAGTGCCAACCAAAGCAGCCCAGCCAAAAGCATTCGCCTCTGCCATCACCTTCGCTTTATCCAGCACGACCCCCAAATACCATTCACTACCGTAAAGGCCGCTGAGCTTGTAGTAAGAGGTGAATACGGCTTGCCCATCAACCTGAGCTTCCTGCAGATCTTCTGAGAACTTCGGCACACCTGTTGTGAAAAGCTCACCCTGTCCTTTTCCGTTTAGCTCCCCGTTCGGGTGGCTGATGATATTGCCATCCGCACTCACGAGAAACGCATATCCGGTACCGTGAAAATTTAGCGTATTCACCGCATCAGAAACGGCCTTAAGACTCAAGTCCCCACCAAAGGCACCTTTGAATTGACCTTTATCGTAGAGATTAGCAACAGCAGAGATCAGAATCTCTTTCGTAGCGGCATCAGGGTATGGATCAGTCAGCACTGCGCGTTTGTGACTACGAGCATACGGATACCAGGGACGCTTGCGCGCATCCCAACCCTGCGGGTTCCAGGAAGGATCATTGGTGATGCGCTCGCCGTCTGTATCCAGACCACCAAAAATCAAAATAAACTCACGCTTTAGCAGAGGCGTGTTAAATGTCGATTGAATACCACTTTCGCTGAAATCGTCATCGATGGTCTCCGCCATCATATCGATCAGCGCCAACTTACCGTTCAGCCAGTTCGTGATCTGCTGACCTAATGCCTGTGTTGCTTCAGCCGTACCTGTTGCCGTCTTCTCATATAGCGCATCACGCACACTGTGGTACTGCACCCATGAAAAAATCGAAAATGCCAGAACGACAATGATCGACGCAAACAACGCGATTTTGTGTGAGACTTTCATCTGGAAACCCTTCTTGAGCCACGTTTTATCTCTCTGATCTTGTTGTCGGCCAACATCTGACTATCTCTAACGAATATTTCATCAGGCTGACATCTTATTATGCGACCAAAGGCGTACTACTGAAGACTAACCAAGTGAGCGACACAGTTCAATATAGGAAACCACGTGCTCTGATAGGAAATTTTTAGAAAACAGAAGGGAAATCAAATTTGATTCATGTAAAACGTATTTTTTGACAATGAATCAGCAAATATGGGGTTATTGATGGTCGGGATGAGAGGATTTGAACCTCCGACCCCCTGCACCCCATGCAGGTGCGCTACCAAGCTGCGCTACATCCCGACGATAGACAGAGTGGAAACACTCTGAAAGAAGTTAGAGATACTAACTTAAAAGAAAAATTTGTGAAGTTCAGATCTGCTTTAAATTGACCAACAGATCTTCGAGCTCGGTGATCGTTTGTCTGAGCAACTGCTTGTAGCGGGTTTGATCATCACCGTTGTCATCTCCGGACAGCCACTGACGGGCACCACTGATCGTGTAGCCCTGCTCATGCAGCAGACCTTTAATTTGACGGATCAGCAATACATCCTGCCGCTGATAATAGCGACGGTTGTTCCGCTTAACAGGTTCGATCTGATCAAACTCCTGCTCCCAATAGCGCAATACGTGCGGCTTTAGGTCACAGAGTTTGCCAACCTCACCAATCGTAAAATAACGCTTATTCGGGATAGGAACAGAATCAGTGCTACTACTGGTCTCTGCTTCCCGCATAAGCCTCTACACGATCCTTAAGTTTCTGCCCCGGACGGAAAGTGACTACCCGGCGAGCCGAGATAGGCACTTCTTCACCCGTTTTAGGATTACGGCCAGGACGCTGGCCTTTATCCCGCAGATCGAAGTTGCCAAAGCCCGACAACTTCACTTGCTCATTGATCGCCAGACTTTCACGAATTTCATCGAAAAACGCCTCGACCATATCTTTGGCTTCACGTTTATTCAAACCCAGCTCTTCGAAAAGACGCTCGGCCATGTCAGCTTTAGTCAATGAGCCCATGACAGCCACCCTTGTCGATTACTCTCGCAATGATGCGCCAAATTTAGTCTTCAGCGCAGTGATAACGGAGTCAACTGCTCCATTAATTTCGTCATCATTAAGAGTGCGCGATGGATGCTGCCAGGTCAAGCCCAGAGCAAGACTTTTTCGTCCAACTTCAATACCTTGGCCCTGGTATACGTCAAAAAGCGTCACGTTTTGCAGGAACTCACCGGCATTTTCAGCTGCACTCTGGCGCAGATCTTCAAAAGGCACCTGTTCATCCACAATCAGCGCCAGATCACGACGAGACTCTGGGAATTTGGACAATTCAGAGTAGCGAGGCAAGCGACCGGCAGTGATCGCTTCCAACTTCAGTTCAAACAGATATACCGCGCCGGACAGGCCCAGGTCTTTCGCCAGACTCGGATGCATCGCACCCAGATAACCGATCTCTTCGCCGTTACGCTTGATCACAGCCGTTTGGCCCGGATGCAGTGCGACGTGGCGACCGGAGACAAAGGTAAACTCTTCAGCAGATCCCGCCAACGCCAGAAGCGATTCCACTTCAGACTTAACATCGAAGAAATCAACGGACTCATTGTTTGCTGTCCAGCCTTCAGGATCACGTGAACCTGTTACCACACCGGCAACAACGTTCTCCTGTAGCATATCAGCCATGTTCTCACCGCGCGGCAGGAAACGCTGACCTGTCTCGAACAAACGGATACGGCTCTGCTGACGGTTCTGGTTGTACTGAACCGCTTTAACCAGACCCGGCCATACGGTTGTACGCATCACTGCCATCTCAGCCGTGATTGGGTTGGCCAAGGCAACCGCTTTATTCTGATCGTCGAACTTTTCCTGCAGGCCTGCTTCAATGAAGCTATAGGTGATCGCTTCCTGATAACCCTGTGCAATCAATGTACGACGAATATGACCCAAACCGATATTCGCTTCCACATCAGCTTTAAAAGGCAGAGATGCTTTTGGGACACGTACAGGCAGGTTGTTGTAGCCATAAACACGCGCCAACTCTTCGATCAGATCAACTTCAATGCTGATATCGAAACGGTAAGACGGTACATCGATCAACCAAGCATCATCGCCGTCCTTAGTCACAGCCATACCCAGGCGAGTCAGGATCTCTTCAATCTCCGCAACCGGCATGTCAAAAGACAGGTAGCTGTTCACTTTAGCGTGACGCAAACGCACTTTTTCAACTTTTGGCAGGTTATCTTCGCTGGCAACTTCGGTCACAGGACCGGCTTCACCACCACAGATATCCAGTAACAGCTCAGTTGCACGCTCCATCGCTTTAACCTGCAGCTGCCAATCCACACCACGCTCAAAGCGGTGAGATGAGTCGGTATGCAAACCGTAAGAGCGGGCGCGCCCAGCAATAGAGATCGGATTAAAGAATGCCGCTTCGAAGAAGACATCTTTGGTTTCAGCGGTAACACAGGATGCTTCACCACCCATAACACCCGCGATACCCAACGCACCGTTCTGATCAGCGATAACCAGCGTGTCGTCATTCAACGATACTTCCTGACCATCCAGCAGCATTAGCTTTTCATCCTGCTCAGCCATACGCGCGATGATGCTACCGGACAGCTTGTTCAGGTCATACGCATGCATCGGCTGTCCCAGCTCCTGCAAGACGTAGTTGGTGATATCAACAACCGGATCGATAGAACGCACACCCGCACGACGCAGTTTTTCAACCATCCATAACGGGGTCTGTGCCTGCACGTTGACATTACGGATCACTCGTCCCACAAAGCGAGGACAGTGCTGTGCTGCTTCCAAAGCAATTGGAAAGCTATCAGCGATCGCCGGCTCGGTAACTTTTGTCTCAACATAGGAAACAGGTGCTTTGAACAACACGCCCACTTCACGGGCGATACCACTGATGCTCAAACAGTCAGCACGGTTAGGCGTCAGGTCGACATCGATAATCATGTCGTCCAGATTCAGGTACTCACGCAGATCAGCGCCAACAGGTGCATCCGCCGCCAGCTCCATGATACCGCCGTGATCTTCAGACAGGCCCAGCTCATCTTCCGCACACAACATGCCGAAAGACTCTACCTGACGCAGTTTGGCTTTTTTGATTTTGAAGGCGTCGCCATCAGGTGTAGGCAGAACAGCACCCACCGTCGCAAAGGCTGTTTTCAGGCCCGCACGTGCATTGGGTGCACCGCATACCACCTGAAACTCTTCGCTACCATTGCTGACTTTACAGACCTGCAGCTTATCCGCATTAGGATGCTGCTCGGCTGTCAGAATCTCACCGACGATAACGCCGGAGAAGTCTTTAGCAACCGCTTCAACTTCATCTACTTCCAAACCGGCCATTGTTACCTGATGGGCCAGTTCCGCTGTATCTACTGCTGG
>NZ_JBFGYC010000227.1:0-6011 GCF_041587635.1 Pontibacterium sp.
ATCTAAGTACTCTGCTAGATCACCACCGTCGTCTGCGGTATGGGACTGGATAGCGGTACTGAATTGATTATCGCTGAATATTTCGGTGTCTTCGGCAAAGAAGCAGAACAGTAAACGGGTCAGGAAAACGTTTAGGTTATGCAATGCATCAGTATCATCTCTATTCGATTCATCAAAGTTGTCACCTTTGATTAGATCAAACAGCTTCGCCATCTTTTCAGCGGCTTTTACATCTGCTGGGTTCTCACCCTGATAAACAGCTTTCTCCATGCCCGCCCAAGGTAAGAAGAAATCAAACTGCTTTGGCAGCTCATCAAGATTGATATCAAGGGTATCTGAAGTTTTGGTATCGACAGCTAACAGTTGGTCGAAGTTGGTAACAATCACGAATCGTAGCTTATTCGTCGCGACTGCTTTCTCTTTACGAATCCTATCAATTTCAGCGTGTAGCGCATCGCCTTCGACATGCTTGAAGTACAGGTTACGCTTCCAGACCACCTCATCATGACGTGGCTCGTTATTCCTGGAAGCCATATTACGCTCACCGGACCTCAGACGGGTGACAGATTGCTTACGATGGCCGTATGCGAGCAGTAGTTCATAGATAAAGTCATCCTGGCTACAGTTACCCGATACAAAGCTATCAAGCAATGACTTAACATTCTCTTCAATTTGAGCGATATTCATTTAACATCCCTATCTAATTTACACTAGCACCTTGCCAATCATGCCTTTGGTAGACATGTAGATTACTCCAGACTTGCATTGATATTAACAATCAATGTCATTTAATTGATTTCAATAGGCGGTGATGAAAGACATAGATCAGCGTTGAATTTTATCTTCTTTGCCATGAATACTGGTTCAGGGTTGAATATAGGTGATTAATAGACTGGATTGGCATTAAAATATTGCGACAAACATGCCCTTCGCGGATGTTTATCGCACATACCTAGTTACTGAAACCTTCATGTTTAAAGGGCTACAGCGATTTCAAAATTAGCTTACTGGGGTATATAGATGTATGTCTTCGGATATGTCTGATAAAAAATATCTATCTTCACAAATTGACTGGCTAAGAGAACAGCTCCGTCCCTACTGCAATAAACGCTCTCAGAAGCTTATTGCCTGCGCCGTTGAGTTGGCAATTACCGATGTCATGGCTGATCGCGGCATCGTTTTAGATGAAGAGTTCTGTAACCGCTATGGATTGCCTGCCCCCCTGCGCACACTTGAATACACTTACGAACAATCTCTGTTTGTAGTGCTAACCCATGACAGCTTCTACCCGGACTTTTCAGCTATTAAGGGTAAGTTTAGTCCAACGGCAATTTATGCGGCGACAGCACTAGTCAGGATTGATCGCGCCCAATTACTGTTAGCTAGTGGCGACTTCCAAGCGTCCTCGTACAATGTAGACATGGCTAAACGGCTTAAAGAGAACCTTGCCTCTGTATTAAAGCGGGATGAGCGACAGAAAAAGCTGATAGCAGATTCTAAAACTGAACATATCTCCTATGTGCGCACACAAGCGATTAAGGAAACAAAACGCTACTCGGAAAATGCTAAAGCCAGGCAATCAATCGCAGATTATTTTGAAGCCGTTAAAACAATAATTAAAAGCAATAAGTCGTATGAAGGGGTGAATGCGCAAGACATTGAACGTTTGGCAATTAAAGTGGCATTAACCCCGGGCAATGGAGAACGTTACAAAGCGGGCCAAAAACAGCTAACCGATGCAGATAAGTGCGACCTATTAAATGCCGCTGACAAAATGCTTCTTACCTATGACTACGAGCTGGAAGAGGGCTACCTTCGACGTATTATCAAACGTCTGACAAATTTCTAAAAATTTATTTCTATAATCTTCCATCCCTTTCTCAGCCCTTCCCTAGCCGCTTAAACGCTATCGTAAACCGTAATAACTCAAAAACCGGTTTGTACTGAAAATCTAAAAAACTGAACCACCTGTAAATTCCACCACGTTACAACATTCGACATGAATAACGAGGTGAAATTAGTGGATATTCCATTCACAGCAAAAAGCATCAAGGAGCATATCCGCCCTGCCCGGGGGAAGCACCTATTGTATGCGGCTTTATTGGCCACCCGAATAAGAAAGTTACCTTTCATCCCACTCGAACCAGCTTGGGGTTTGATATCTCTATGGACGGCGTTCGTCATAAAGGGACTATTGGCAGCAGTCCAAATATGCCTTTACCCGTCTTCGATAAGCTCTTTCGAGAAAAGATGCTTGAGATTGAAACGGGGCAGATTCTACGCGGCCAAGACCTGACCGTTAATGAACTGATTGATGATCATGTCCTGCCTGAAATGGAAGGGCGTAACCGCGATATTAAAGGATTCAAGCGACGCCTAAAGCGTATTCGCAAAGCGTTTGGTAAGCGTAAGGTTTCCAGCCTAACGCATTACGAGCTCAATCTATTTCTGAACAAACTTGCTGGCGCGTGTAAGGGTAGTACTGTGAACCGCTATCACTCGGCCCTGTCTCGTATTTTTGCTACTGCTATTCGTTTAAATATTTGTCGAGATAACCCCTGCAAAAATATTCTGAGACGATCCGAGCCACCCGCGCGTCAGCGGGTCCTTTCCGACGCTGAGATTCATCATTTCATTGAAAAGGCTTTGAGCCTGGATAGCTTTCAATCGTTGTCGCTTCTCGTTGCACTCTTTAGTGGCTGGCGTATTGGTAACGTTATCAGCATTACCCGTGACATGCTGGATGCTGACTTTACAGTTATTACATTTCCAGAGACAAAAAACGGTAATAGCTACTCAGTTCTGTTAAACGGTCCTACGCGCCAAATGCTTATGAAATGCGCTGGGCGCTCCTGGAACCAATTCCTTTTCCCATCCGCTATAAAGGATGGTCATCACATTGCTTACCCTCGTGAGACTTATCAAATCATCCGTGCATACGTGGCCGAGAAGACAGGTATCGATAAGCACTGGACCATTCATGATCTTCGCAGGACGCATAGCTCACGACAGCTGAAATTGACCGGAGATATTCGCTTAGTTCAGCAGACATTATTCCACAGTAGCACATCCGTAACAGAGCGTTATTGCTACCACGAAGACACACGTCTGGCTGAAGCCAGCGAAGCAACCGTCCAGTCACTACTGGGTGATCATTCTAAATCATTCCTGCAACAGGAGGATTCCAATGCAGCATGAAATTTTAACTAAGCAGCAACTGGCAGAACGCCAACAGCGCTCAGTCGAGTCCATTAACACAGCCTGCTCTCGCGAGCCTGAATCTGTGCCGCACTTTTTTAAACTGGGCAAAGGTAAAAACAGTCCCATTCGATTCCGTCTATCTGACGTGATCGATTGGGAAGCTAAACAGGCTGAAAAATCACGTAAGGAGACTGAAGCGGAGATAGAACGACGTAACCAATACAAACAATTTTAACTTGGTGGTCAGTGGCTTTGGCTACTGACCTATTTTTAACCCGGTATGTGGCATACCTAACTTTTATTTTAAGGATAAGACCATGAATAAAGCACTACTGATTCGAGCAATTAACGGCATTTTTGATGCTAACAACGTGGGTTCTGTTACAGCGATGAAAACAGGTGTAGCGGTAACAAACGCTAAAAATGAGCTGATGTACTGGCATGAAGAACAAGATGTAGAAAAAGCACAACTGCTTGCCAACCTACTCTCAGATGCGGTTATGGACCGCCTTGAGGGCGGAGATGGCAAAGTCGACTTTAAAGAGCACGGCTTAGTTTAAGCCTTACTTTCAATCTCATGCCACATACCACGCCCTTCGGGGCGTTTTTTTATCCTGGAGAAAATATTATGGATGAATCAGATTTTTCACCGTCTGAGGATGGCATTCCTCAATTTAAACCCCTGTCGTTTCCGAGTTCTGAAGAGAGGGTTTCAGAAACTCATGGGGCTGATGTTTCACCGCCTGCATTTGGAATCGATGTACGTGAATTCACGCATCCTAGGCCGCCAACAGGCCTCACGATTGATGCACTGGCACAACTGCCTAAACGTACTCAGAAATACTACATAAAAGAGCTGGCAAAGTATGCTCGAAAAAGGAAGCGGAAGTTAACTTCACACTCTGATGCAATCATTGTGTGTCTGGATACTGAATACCAACTTAGCGAAGATGGTGCTGGTAATATCATCATTTGTTATCAGTATGTCGTTTCACGTAACGGCAAAAGATGTCAGGGCATTATCTATACAAATAGCGACCGAGTAGAAGGCCGTATCCGCTTTGAGAAGTACCTAGGAACCGCATTAAACAAGGCACTTGAAGAAGGTGTCATAAGCGCCCTACCTAAGTCCGGTGAAGAAATCATTGTCGCCGCTCACTGGCTCCGTGCCGACTTATTTAATTTTTCTGGCGCGTTCTATGA
The DNA here is from genome assembly GCF_041587635.1 of Pontibacterium sp. NCBI lineage: Bacteria > Pseudomonadati > Pseudomonadota > Gammaproteobacteria > Oceanospirillales > Oceanospirillaceae > Pontibacterium > Pontibacterium sp. The sequence continues at coordinate 4,405 of NZ_JBFGYC010000227.1, forward strand.
TTTCAAGACCAAGATCAGCGGCATTCGTAAAACCGTTGTGAGTCTGAAAGACACCTACGGCGTTGACCCTCAGGACATTGGAGCTAAACGAGCCAATTTGGAAGACGTCACCTACTACGATCCAAACAACCACGCCCATACGGTAAATGTCACGTTTTACGATACGTTACTTCTCACTCCTGCTGGAAAGCAAAGTCTGGCCGAATTAGGCAGGCTGGTAGGTTGCAAGAAGATAGAGATTTCTGAGCACTACAAGAAAAACATGCGCCAGCTTCTCATCGATGATCCTGAGCTATTCGAAGCTTATTCCATCAATGATGCGATGATCTGCTCTCTATTTATGGACCTGATGATTGCTTTTGCCCAACGGGAACTGGGGGTGGATCGAATCCCATTTACGTTAGGCGGCACTGCTGTTAAGTCTTTCAAGCGGAATCTTCCTGTGGGGTATACGCTGAATGAACTTTTTGGTTACACCTGGGAATCCGTGCTTCGGTGGACAGACAAGGATGGTCCTAACAAGGAGCCCCGCACTATAAAGAATCGTGTACCAGAAGACGCTCTCGAAGTTTTGGAAGTTATGGCTATCAAGTGTTATCACGGTGGCCGTAACGAAGCATTTCATAGCGGGCCGACCGAGGAAGGTATTTGGCATGATTACGATGGTCCATCCTTTTATACAACCATTGCCATGGGACTCCGCCCCCTTGACTACGATAGGTTCAAAGAGACTAAAAAGTTAGAGGATTATAAGGGTGATATATGTGGAATGGCGAAGGTAAGATTCTCTGTCCCGAGTCATGTTAAATACCCGCCTCTGCCTATGAGGGCTTCTAATAACAGAGGCCTATTTTTTGTGCGGGAAGGTGTTTCTCACTGTACTGCTCAGGAGATAGAAGTAGCTGTTAATCTGGGCGTAAAGGTGGAGATTATCTATGGGTTTGTGATTCCTTGGAAAACGAATGGTCCCCGTATTTTTAAGCGATTCATGCGGACTGTACGTAGCAAGCGCCTGCTATTGAAAAAACAAGCTGCTGAGCTGGTAGTAGGGAGAGACGGCGATGCTCAAGCCGTTGAAAATCAAAGGAAATCACTGGAACTTTTTGAAAAATGCTGGAAAGAATTGGGCAATAGTTTATATGGCAAGCTTGCACAGGGTCTACGGGGTAAGCGTCAGTTTGATCTACCTACCGGCACTAGCAAGAACATCCCGCCTTCAGAGATCACTAATGCTCTCTTTTCCATGTATATAACCGGCGTGGGGCGAGCAGCAATGTGTGAAATGCTCAACGGGATAGAAGAACCCTATCGTGCGGTATCTGTTACAACTGACGGTTTTCTTACTAATGCACCATTAGACAAGATCAAGCTGGACGGGCCTATATGTAGTTACTTTCGAGAGCTGTACAGTCATATAGATCCGAACGGTGGAGAGATCCTGGAAGAGAAGAATCGTGCAAAACAGGTAATCGTTGCTAAGACACGCGGTCAGGCTACTGCACTGGAAGTTGAAGGCTGGGAAGAAAAGAAAATCACAGCTAAGGCCGGAGTTAAAGCGCCTGACTATGAGGATGATCATAACGAGTATTTCGTTATGTTGTACTTAG
>NZ_JBFGYC010000228.1:0-5990 GCF_041587635.1 Pontibacterium sp.
TGCCAAATACAAGCAGGAGGTCTGGGAGGTTTTCAGGGTTAAACTCGGTCAGTACATAACGATTATTTTTTGACAGCTTAAGCATTTTTTCGAGCTTAACGAGCTGGTCGGCAGGAAAACCAAACGATCCGATATTCATCTTTTATCCTGTCAGAGTGCTAATCGAGTTTGCAGAACAGTAATTACATAAGCAGATCGTAGAATTACATGTGGTCTCATTATTTGAATCGAAGTTGCAAACTAAATTAGAACACTATTATTTATTGTTATTCTGTCGGTAGTTCCTCTACCGAACTATTTTGTACACTAATATGGTTCATAAGGACAAGTCACTGGCGCCAGAAAACCGAGGAAATCGTCGATAGTTATACCTTTGTTTAGATTTGTGGCAAGCCTCTTATTGATATTAGGGGTGATTGGATGCTCGTCATTGAAGTTTGGGCTTCAATGAAGCTGAAAGAAAATATGAGCAGGGATCGTGCACTTGGACAGTAGGCAGCGATTTAGTTTAGCTCGGCTGTCGCAGTGGTGGTGCTGACTAAAACGCGGAGTTTAGATACGACTAAAAGCCACAGCAGTTGCCGTGGCTTTTAGTCTGAGGGGAGGAGCTTAGTCTTTTACGCTTTGCTTCAGCAGATCTACGATCTGATCAAGCGCCACTTCTTGCTTGTCCTCGTCACGGCGGTGTTTATATTCCACTGTGCCTGCTTTGATGCCGCGGTCGGAGATGACAACACGGTGAGGAATGCCGACCAGTTCCATATCAGCAAACTTAACACCCGGGCTGACCTTCGCGCGGTCATCCAGTAAGACGTCATAGCCAGCGGCTGTGAGTTCGTTGTAGAGACGCTCTGATTCGGCGCGCACTTCTTCGGATTTCTCGTATTTCAGTGCCACAATGGAGATGGTGAACGGTGCGATAGACTCAGGCCAGATAATGCCACGGTCATCGTAGTTCTGTTCAATAGCTGCCGCGACAACACGTGTTACACCGATACCGTAGCAACCCATATCCATCACAACGGATTTGCCGTTTTCATCCAGAACGGTCGCGTTCAGCGCTTCTGAGTACTTCTGGCCCAGCTGGAAAATGTGACCAACTTCAATGCCACGTTTAATGATCAGGTTGCCCTGACCATCCGGGCTTGGGTCGCCTTCAAGCACATTACGCAGATCCGCAACTTCCGGCATTGGAAGATCACGTTCCCAGTTGATGCCGAAGTAATGTTTGCCGTCGATATTTGCACCTGCACCGAAATCTGAAGCATTGGCCAGTGCACGATCGATGATGCATGGGATATTCAGATTAACCGGTCCCAAAGAACCTGCGCCTGCACCAATGACATCGCGGAACTGTTCTTCAGTGGCAAAGGTCAGCGGCTCAGCGACCTGTGCCAGTTTCTCGGCTTTGATCTCGTTCAGATCATGATCGCCTCGTACCAGCAGTGCAACGAAGTCGGCTTCGCACTCTTCAGATGCCATCACCACCAGTGTCTTGACGGTTTTCTCGATTGGCACGTTGTGTTGCTCAACCAGTTCGGCAATGGTTTTCGCGTTTGGCGTATCAACCAGCGTCATCTCAGCGGTTGGGGCAGCGCGCTCGCCCGCGGGTGCCAGCGCTTCTGCCAGCTCGACGTTAGCGGCATAGCTGCTGGTATCGGAGAATGCGATATCGTCTTCTCCGGAGTCTGCCAGTACATGGAACTCGTGTGACGCGTTACCACCGATCGATCCGGTGTCGGCGAGTACCGGACGGAAATCCAGGCCCAGACGGGTAAAGATGTTGGTGTACGCCTCGTACATCACATCGTAGGTTTGCTGCAACGATTCTTTGCCAACGTGGAACGAGTACGCATCCTTCATGACAAATTCACGGGAGCGCATGATGCCAAAGCGTGGGCGAATTTCGTCGCGGAATTTGGTCTGTACCTGATAGAAGTTCGCTGGCAGCTGTTTATAGCTCTTCAGCTCACGGCGAACCATGTCAGTGATGACTTCTTCGTGGGTTGGGCCAACGCAGAATTCACGGTTGTGACGGTCACGTACGCGCAGCAGTTCTGGTCCGTACATCTCCCAGCGGCCAGACTCTTCCCAAAGCTCAGCAGGCTGGATCGCGGGCATCAGTACTTCTTGGGCGCCGGATTTGTCCATTTCATCGCGGACAATTTTTTCCACCTTGCGCAGGGTTTTAAGACCCATCGGCAGCCAGGTGTAGAGGCCGGATGCCAGTTTGCGAATCATACCGGCACGCAGCATCAGCTGATGGCTGATAACTTCTGCGTCGGATGGTGTCTCTTTAAGAGTAGCAATCAGATATTGGCTTGCGCGCATAGATCCTTAACCCATGAGTGAATTCAATCGTTGAAAACCGACCATTTTAGGGCTCCGTCCGCAGCCTGCCAAGGTTTGTATTGAATCAATTGGTCGTGTTCCGCATATTCCCGCCTCAAATACCCTGTTTCCGGTTACTAATCGTGCAATAAGGGTGAGTGTGTTCTGCTGAGGTGGGTGATAGGGGGCGTAAAAGCAGAATTTTACTTTCGCGTTATCACGGAAGGTTGGTTGCTTTTGGGGAAGGATTATTGAGGTTTGTGTTTCCTCTATGGGAAACCTGTCCGGTGGGGAAAGGCAAATGGGGTGGCTGATCAACCACCCCATATTTTGCCGATGATGCTTACGCGCTGTTTTTCAGCGTCACTTCCCGTTGCGGGAATGGGATCTCAATAGAGGCTTGCTGGAAGGCGGTATAGACGGCCAGATTGACCTGATACTGTAGTTCAAAGTAGCGCTGAGTGGGTACCCAATAGCGATAGCCGATATCAACCGAAGAATCTCCAAAGCCTTCAATTCCCACCTGAGGGGCTGGTTCCTGCGTGATCTCTTCGAACCCCGACAAGACCTCTCTGACAATGCTGATGGCATGGTTAGCGTCTGCGCTGTAACTGATCCCTATGCTGGCTTCGACAACCTTATTGGCAAAGGAGTTAGTGATAACTTCGCCAACAATATGTTTGTTGGGAATGGTGATCAGCTCCCCGTCTTCGGTGGATAAGAGGGTGTAAGCTAAACGGATCTCTTCAACGATGCCGGTAATGTCATTAATTTTAATGGTGTTACCCACCACAAACGGACGGGTCAAGATAATGGTGAAGCCAGCGCCGTAGTTTGAAAATACACCCTGTAAAGCCAATCCGACGCTGAGGGATATGGCACCGATGGCCGCCACAAATGGGGCAACGCTGATACCAAACTTGCCCAGACAGATAACAACGATCATGGCAATAAACAGCAGCCGTACGCAGTTGGCAATGAACATGCGCAGGGTGATGTCTATTTCATTTCGTTCGCAAATGCGAAGCGTAATGTTGCTAAACCAACGGGCAATGATCAGGCCGATTATAAAAATGATAATCGCGCCGATAACTTGAAAACTGTAGTTAACGAAGAAATCTACAATCAGGGTGTAGAAGTGGGTGAGGGATTGAAGTTCCTCTAGCATCGCTTGGACTCTCCGGCAGCAAGGATTGGCCAGAGAGTCAGCGGGCGTGAAAAGTGTCCGAAGCTTCCCTAGCGTTGATCAACGAACTGGAACAGTTCTTCCAGTTGATGCTCATTAAACACCGGAATGCCGCTGCGTAAAAGTTCTGATGCTGCTACGCCGCTGCCTTCGATCAATTGTCCTGAAAAGCTGCCATCATAAATTTGTGTATTGCCACAAGACGGGCTTTTAGCTTTCATCAAAGCGCAGCAGACGTGTTCTTTCTTCGCCAGCTCTAGTGTTTTCTCTGCGCCCATCAAAAACGCAGGGGTCACGTCTTCACCGGTGCGATCGGTGATCATGATCGGAAATTTGGATTGTGTTTCTGATGGTGCGCGGGGTATTGATAAACCGCCGGCACATTCCGGACAGATTTTTACGAGACGCCCTTCATCGTGCCAGCGTTTGATTACTGGGTGATCGATAAGGTTATCGCGACCGTCGTAACGAACCTGGTCGCCCATCAGACATGCGCTTATTAGTACTTTTCCCATGACAAAGCCGTTCTTATTGTTATTCTCGGCGGAGTATTTTACTCGCAGAGATAACCGCTGCAAGAGGTTATGCTTTGACCGAGGTCAGGCTGATAGCAGATTTCGTTTGCCCCGAATGTCTCTAACGTTGACCCGACATTCCTAACTATTGGCAATAATACGTTCAACCATGTTGCTCTGTAATTGCGCCAGGCGCACCGTTGTTTTATTCATATTGAGTGTTTCCTGGGCCTGAGAGGACGCTTTTAAGGCCGCATCACTTAGGGTATGGATCTGTTCGTTAACCTCAAGCGTGGTGGAGTTTTGTTGTTCGGTCGCACTGGCAATCTGGGTGGTCATATGGCTGATGCTATCAACTGCTTCAATGATAGAGATAAGATTGCTACCTGCTTCTTCGATCTGGTGGACAGTTGAATCGGCAAGCTCCTGGCCGCTTTTCATCGCTTTTGAAATGCCTCTGGTTTCGTTCTGTAAGCCCTCAATAATATTGCTTATTTCGGTGGTAGAGAGGCGCGTTCGCTGAGCCAGTGAGCGTACCTCATCTGCAACTACCGCAAAACCGCGACCATTTTCTCCGGCGCGGGCTGCTTCAATAGCAGCATTCAGTGCGAGTAAATTGGTTTGCTCAGCGATGTCATGAATGACCACCACAACCTTATCGATCTGGGCGTTGCGTGCTTCAAGACTCGATAGGTTTTCTCCAATACGATCAATGGCTGAATCCAGGTCCTTGATCGCATTCACCGCGTTATCTACCACGACAGTGCCCAGTTGCGCGTCATGCTGAGCCTGATGTACCTGCTCCAGTGCCAAACGGGTATTCTGAGCAACGTCCCCGGTTGTTGCCGTCATCTCTTCAGCAGCAACGGCAATCTGTTCAAGCGCTGCCGTTTGGGTCTGTATGTCGTTAAAGGTTGAACTCATGATGTTGGCAGAGCTATCTGAGCTGTGTTTTACCTCATCTGACGTGTTTTGAATGCGCCGCAACACGGCATCAAGTTGTGATAGCAACTGACACTGAACCAGCTCGAGCTGGCCCACATCGTCAGCTGTGCCGGTATATACCAGCTGCTTTACCGGATGGCTGACAATACGTCGGCTATTATCGACCAAGGTTTTGAAGCGGCGAGTAAGTAATTTACAACCTGTTATTGCCATCACCGCAGAGAGTGAAGCCACGGCAAATGCGCCTGGTGTCGGGGATAGCCATAACAGAAAAATTATCGAGGGAAGCAGGGATGCGAGAGCGGCTAAACTCAGCTTCGTGCCCAGTTCAAACTGTTTGCGTGAAAGCGCCTTCGGCGTTTTGCCCTGACGGCGTTGTTCATAGATATCTGCTGCGAATCGAGCGGCTGTTGCTGACGGTTTCCGGTAAATGATCTGGTATTCCGTGATCTCGCCATGCTCTAGAGTGGGAATAATGTAGGTGTCAGCCCACATGTCTCCGCCGGATCGATTCCGGTTAAGAATCATCCCCATCCATGGGTGGCCTGCTTCTACGGTCTCCCACAGCTGTTGGAATGGGCCTTTTGGCATATCTGGATGTCGCAGGATGTTGATGTTTTTACCAACCAGTTCTTCGCGACGATAACCCGATGTTCGGCAGAAGTCTTCGCTGGCGTAACGAATATTGGCTTTTGGGTCTGTTGTTACAACCAGGATGTCACTGTTGGACGGGCTGTTATTCTTATTAATATCCATCTTTTGGGTGTGGCTCCAAGGCTATTTCATTTTTCTGAAGAACCTTTGGGTACAGCAGGAACTATGCCAAGCACCCTCCTTGTTGCGTAATCGGAAGCATAAGCGCCCGGATGTCGGGTGTTTCTCAGCTTGATCGCTTTTTGATAATGGTGACGTGATTGTTTGCCTTTGATGATTTGATTAAGCCGGTCCTTGAAATGTGTGAGCACGAATTTATTTATTAACCTTTTGGGTAGTTTGTTTCGAGGCCCAACGAA
>NZ_JBFGYC010000229.1:0-5976 GCF_041587635.1 Pontibacterium sp.
AGCAACAGCCAGATAGGGCTGATTCAGCCATTCCTGTACTTGACGAATGTCGGCCTTTCCGTCCAGAACAAGCCGCGTCAGCTGACCACTTGTTTCATCGCGTGACGATTCGATCACCGCTTTGACGGGTTGCCCAAATAACCGACCATCCAGCCTCTTGCTCTTTAACCCTGTTTCGGTGCTAAAACGAAGCTCACCCGATATTTTTTCAAAAGACAGGCGATTTTCGACAGAAATAAAACGTCCTTCACGCAATCGCGTCGAGGCCTTTACGACGGGAGCACGCTTACCGTTCAGGGCGATATCAATATCCAGCTTTGTATCCGCTTTTGCCGACCACTCCCAACGTGGTAATTCCGAACCCACCTCACTACGAATAGGCGTTTGCAGCAAAATTTTGCGGATATCCTTTGCATCCCCTTGAGCATTCCCCAGTATTTGCAGACGTGTTGCACCCGGCGCGCTGTAAACCCATGCCTCTTTCACTCTGGAATCGAGTAACCTGCCTGAAGCCTCTGTGAGAAAGCCAAAGTCACGATAGAGGAAATACCCCTTCCCCTGAGTCACACTCGGCCAGCTGGGATCAAACCCAAACTGCAACTTATCCACATCCAGAAACAACTGCACAACAGGCTTTTGATAGTCCGGTAAACGGGAACGCGTATTCGCATTCAACATAAAGCCGCCAGTATGAACCTGGCCTCCCTGTATCGCGCTCATAAGCCATTTATGCGTCGCCACCCCCACTTCCTTGGGCGGAATGTAGTCTTTAAACGCAGTACCTAAGCTATCTCTGACACCAATCAGCAGTGTCAGATCCGTCTGCCCCTCTTTATCGTAAGGTAAACGAAAGAAAAAACGTCCCGATGCCGTCACATCTTCATTTTTGAGCTGTAGCAGCCCCGACCCTACTTCCACCGCACTATCGGTTAAACGCCAGTTAACGTGCCCTCGGGCAAAACTGTACTGCCACTCGGGCATCTTCAGATCAGGGAAAGACATCGCGAACTGGTTGTTGTCCAGATCAACCGAGCCTCCCCCTATGTCGTGACGTAAGCGGCCGGTAATATGACGTAAACCCGGTGCCCCGCCCCAAGGCGACACTGAAACATCAACCAAATCAGCATTCGCAACAAAAGATGTCCATTCAGGCGATGTCCAACGGATGTCCAACTGCTCGACATACCCACGAGGGTTCAGCATCGTCACAGCACGCTGCCCGATATGGGGCAAAAAAGACTGCCCATCCAGCCAACCCTTCAACTGTTTCAGATCGAGCGAATCCATCGCCAGCTGGTCAGGCATTAACCCCAACCCTTGCTCCCAATTCGCCGTCACCAAAGGCAACTCATAGGGCTTATCATTTGCAGTCAGCTTTCCGCTCAACTGAGCCTGATAACCGCTTTCCGCGGGTTGAAGGCTCAACAAAATCTGAGTATCAGTTAACGACTGAGTAGCAGCCTGCAGTGTGGATATCTGTGTATCAAGATAGGCATATTCCAGCGCGTTTCTCCGATAGGCGCCCCATAGTTTAATATGCCCATCCAGGGCCTTAATCGGCTCAAGCCCCGCATACTCAAACCAGGGATTCAGAACCTGCGGCGGCATCCCGGGCAGATCAAAATAAAAATTAAGAGGCCGCCGCGCCGGACTTCCATTGACCTCAGCCACAAAGCGAAAAGGAGCGCTGGCACCACCGGCAGTCAACGCCGCCCCAACCTTTAGCTGATGTAACTGACCGCTAGAACGGAGGTGGGCGGAAAAAGATGTCAATGTCACTGGGGGGAGCTCCCCCACGTGCAGCTCTATCGAAGCATCAGAAACAGAAATGCGTTCCTGCCTTAGCAATAGGCTCAGCAGTTGAGCACCTTTTGCATCATCGGGGTTTAATGGTCGGGAAGACGGATCATCGGTAGAGACTTCAGGAAGGTCGGCAACAACTTTAATGTAGGGCTGGTTAACTTCTAGCTGAGTAAATACCAGTTGCTGAAAAGCCAGAGAGCGAGGCAGATCCAACGCCAGTACAGCATTATCAACGGTCACTTCCGTTGCACCGCTGACGCGTAACCCTTCCAGTTCCAGCACGGGGTTTTGTCCACGCCAGTAGGTATTCATCCGGGTAAAACTTACCTCGGAATCCAACGCTTCAGACAAATGGGATTCGATACTTTGCTGATAATCAGGCAGCGCCGGATATACCAGCCGCAGAGTCACAACCAGTAATGCAGATAAGCCCAGCAGAGCTACCAGTACCCAGTAACTCAGCCAGATCAATTTTTTTGTTCGGGCGATCATTGTCTACCCTGCTACCGCAACACCACGTCGTAATGTTCGGCACCGTACATAGGTTCAATCTGAAAGCGAATCGTTTTACTAATAAACGCTTCCAGTTCTGCCACATGGTCAGATGCATCATCGACCATATAGTCCACTACATTTTGTGCAGCTAACACCAGGTAGGAGTCCGTATCGTACGCTCGATGCTGCCGCAAAATTTCACGAAAAATTTCGTAGCAAACAGTTTCCGGTGTTTTGATCGAACCACGTCCCTGACACTGCTCACACGTCTCACAAAGCACATGCTCAAGACTTTCCCGTGTACGCTTACGGGTCATCTCCACCAAACCCAGCTCTGACACGCCGGTCACTTTGCATTTAGCGTGATCTTTCTCCAACACCCGCTCCAGCGTTCGTAACACCTGACGCTGATGATCCGGATCTTCCATGTCGATAAAATCGAGGATAATAATGCCGCCCAAATTACGCAGGCGTAGCTGGCGCCCAATCGCAGTGGCCGCTTCCAGATTGGTTTTGAAGATGGTCTCTTCAAGGTTACGATGTCCGACGAACGCGCCAGTATTCACATCCACCGTCGTCATCGCTTCGGTCTGATCAAAGATCAGATAACCACCGGATTTCAGCTCGACTTTACGTCCCAATGCACGCTGCAACTCCTCTTCGACATTGAAGAGATCAAAGATAGGCCGCTCACCGGGATAGTATTCCAGCTTTTCAGCAATCTCTGGCACCAGACTCTGTACAAATTCAGTTGCTTTCTGATAGGTTTCGCGGGAATCGATACGGATACGTTCTAACCCCGTATGCGCCATATCGCGCAAGGTACGCATATTCAGCGGCAGATCTTCATAGATCACCGATGGCGCTTTGGCACCTTTCAGATTGCGCTGAATTTTGCCCCACAATCGGCGCAGGAATTTAATATCTTCTTTTAACTCCGCCTCAGAAGCGCCTTCGGCAACCGTACGCAGAATAAAGCCGCCGGGAGATTTTCCGTTTTCTTCATCATCGGTAATCTCTTTCAGCAAACCCGCAATAGTACTGCGTAGACGGTCACGCTCTTCCACATCTTCGATTCGCTGAGACACGCCAATATGATCATTACCCGGCATATATACCAAGTAACGGGATGGAATAGACAGGTGTGTGGTCAGACGTGCGCCTTTTGTTCCGATGGGGTCTTTGGTGACTTGTACCACCAACGATTGACCTTCTCGCAATTGATGAGAGATGGACGCGTTACTTTTCTCTTCAGAAGTAGCCGTTTGCGGCAGTACATCTTCTACATGGATAAACGCAGCGCGTTCCAGACCAATTTCGACAAATGCAGCCTGCATACCAGGCAACACACGTACAACTTTGCCCTGATAGATATTGCCGACGATACCCCGTCGGCGAACCCGCTCAATGTACACCTCTTGCGGCATACCGTTTTCAATAACGGCAACCCGGGTTTCCATCGGGGTAAAATTAATCAGTATCTCTTCGCCCATGTTCGCTCCTTGGCGTAGACGCAACTCAAACTGGCTGCCAAATGGGTATTCCCGCGTGCGTCAGCATCTCGGCTGTTTCCGCCAGCGGCAATCCAACCACAGAGGAATAACTGCCCTCAATGCGGTCTACAAATACAGCGCCCAACCCCTGAATACCGTAAGCACCAGCCTTATCACAAGGCTCATCGCTGGCCCAGTAGGCGCGACATATTTCAGGGGTTAACTCTTTAAAGTGTACAACAGTTGTGACAACGCACACCTGTGTCTCATATTCTGTCGCCAGCGCAACGCCGGTCATCACCTGGTGCTCACTGCCAGAGAGCGACATCAACATACGCTCAGCATCTGATGCATCCTTTGGCTTACCGAGAATCTCACCGGACATAACCACCGATGTATCTGATCCCAGTGCTGCTTTAGCACCGCTACGCTGCAAACCGAGCTCTGCCTTTTCTCGCGCCAGTCGTGCGACATATACTTCAGCAGATTCGTCGGTTAATACATCCTCACAGATATCAACCGGCTGCACCGAAAACTGTACACCAATCTGTTGCAATAGCTCGCGACGGCGTGGTGATGCAGATGCCAACACTAGCTGATTACTTACAGCCTTATCCACATGTAAGTCTTTAAGAGTATCAGGAGACATAAAAAGTTCGCCTTATACGGCGTAAAAAAACGAAAATAGGAGACCAGAAGAGAGCACTCACCAGCGCAGGCAGCAAAAACAGCAAACTATCACCGGTATAGCCCACAAACATTTGAATCCAATGCAGAATAAGCTGATGGATGCCAACCAACACCATCACCAGCAGGGACTGCTGCCAAAGAGGAAAAACCCGCATACGGCGATAAAGCGTCATTGCGATATAAGCAACAATGGTTAGCGCTAACGCATTAGCACCCAATACGCTACCGCGGATGACATCAAGTACCAGCCCCGCCACAAAACCAGAACCGACACCCACAGACTGCGGCAGGGCTATGACCCAATAGATCAAAATCATAGCGACCCACTCGGGACGTGCCCAACCGATAAACTCAGGTAACGGCATCTGACTGAGTACAATTCCACATAAAAATGTGGCAAAAATAATCAGTCCACCGCCTTGCTGACGTTGACTCACTCAACTGACTCCACGATCACCGTATCAGCTTGTGCATCAGCATCAGTCTGCTCAGTCATTTCCACAAGCGGATCGACCAAGAGTAGGTGACGGCTTTTGTCTAATCGCGCTGACGGTTTAGCACGTACTTTCGTAAACGAGAGGCCTGGATCATGGATTACTTCGGTCACCACTGCCACAGGATAACCACGCGGGAAACGCCCAGCCAAACCAGAAGTCACCAACAGATCACCCTCCTGAATATCGATCGTATCCGAGACGTGCTGAAGCTCAAGCTCATCCGGCTCGCCTTTACCCAGCGCAATCGCCCGGAACCCGGTCCGGTTCAGCTCGACGGGGATCGCATGTCGGGCATCCGTAATCAACATTACACGACTGGTATAATGGGACATCTCTACAATCTGACCCATGATGCCGCCAGAATCCAGGACCGGCTGTCCAAGAAACAAACCGTCCTCACTCCCCCGGTTGACCACCACCTGATGCTGAAACGGATCGGGATTCACGCCGATCAGCTCCACCAACGTAACGGCATTGGGAATGCGGGCACGCCCGTTCAGCAACGAACGCAAGCGACTGTTCTCTTTGTTCAGGCTATCGAGCTGTTGGCCTTTTTGCTCCAGCAGCAAGGCCTCAGCTTTCAGACGCGCGTTTTCCTTCATCAGCAAACCGCGATCAACCACCACATCCGAGACTTCATCAGCCAGCTCAGCAGGAAGATCCACCAGCCACTGCACAGGCGTTAACACCAAGGAGATGTACGCACGCCCCTGCCGCATACCGTTCCAGAACACATCGGCAGTGATCAGCAGGATAGACAGTAGAAGAACAACAATGAAAAAGCGGGAAGATCCACTTCGGAAGATAGGCTTAATAAGACACCCCCTTACGCAACAACGGCATAAAAAGGCGTCTTAATAAGATAGATTTAGCGTAAGGCACAGGTTAGTCGTGAGTTAGCAGTTCAAACGCGTGCTTATCCAGCATCTCCAGCGCTTTACCACCGCCACGTGCTACACAGGTCAGCGGATCTTCAGCAACGACCACCGGCAAACCGG
>NZ_JBFGYC010000230.1:0-5963 GCF_041587635.1 Pontibacterium sp.
ATCAGCTTCATCTCATCACCGGAGATATCGATCAACTGATCGTTCTCGGCATGCAGAGGGCCACACTTCAGGAAGCGGTCTTTAGAGAACTTCTGCAGGGATACCAGATACTTGCCATCCGCATCACGGGTTTCACCCATGGTGGTGTGGTTGTGACCTGGCTGGTAATGCACATCCAGTTTCTGCAGGATGTAGTCCACTTTCTCACCGTTGTAAGCACGGATCGCTTTTTCGACATCCCACTTACATACCTGGCTGTCGATAAACAGGGTGGTGAACGCGTTGCCACGACCATCAAACGCAGTGTGCAACGGCCCCAGACCCAGCTCCACTTCTGCAACAACCGTATCACGTGGTTTGATCTTGTCTTCGAACAGCGCGTCAAACTTATCCAGCTGCAGCACAGTCACGGTTGGCGACAACTTACCGTTGGCAACAGCGTACTTACCACCCGGTGCGGTGTTGATACCATGCGGGTTTTTCGGCACAGGGATATAACGGGTCAGATCGGAGCCTTTACGACCATCAACCACCGGCACCTTGGAATCACCCAGATTCTTGAAGTTACCCACTTTCACTGCGGCTTCAATACGCTCGATATTGAAGACCACCAGATGGTCTCGCTCCAGACGCATGGAACCGGCCAGATCGACGGCACCTTCAGCGTTGTAACAGGTAGAGAACGCATACTTACCAGTGTAATCGGCATCGGTGTTATCCAGGTTACCGTCCACGATCACCTGCCAATCCACCTCCATGGTCTCCGCATTAATGGCTGAGAACATGGTGTAGTAGCCTTCGATATCATCCATATTCAGGCCGTTGTTCGGATGCGGCATACGGAATTCAGCGTTAGCAAAGACGTACTTGGTGTGCGGTACCTTCTGTACGCGCAGACCGTGGATCGCCTGACAGTTTGGCACTGTGGTGATCTTATCGGTCTTCATGATGTCACCGCGGATACGGGCAACACGGGTGTTGGCCTTATCGTTGATGAAGATGTATTTACCGTCGTACTGACCGTCGGTCATCGACATATGCGGATGGTGAGAGTCGCCATTCATTGGCGCGTTTTCACCCAGTACCGCCTTACTTTCGTTGGTGATACCCCAACCGGTTGCACTGTCCACGTTAAACACCGGAATACGCATCAATTCGCGCATCGATGGCAGACCCAGAATACGTACTTCACCGGAATGACCGCCACTCCAGAAGCCGTAATACTCATCCAGCTCACCGGGACCAACCGTGTGTTTGCTGTCAGACGATGCATGTGCAGTCGACGGCATCAGCGCCGAACCCATGGTCGCACCCATGGTGCCTACAGCGCCGACCAGCGCAGCAGAGCCACCCAGGAACAAACGGCGGCTAAGCTTCACATGTTCCGTAGCCTTTGGATCTTCGGTATCAATCTTAGGGAGGTTTTTGTCGTTTGGATCTATCATCGTCTTTGATCTCCAGTGAAAATAACGTCCGGCCTCTCCGGTCGGCGTCGATTGAGTCTTTGTTTGCAGCTAGCGATTACGCCGGGTCTGCAATTTCAACTGCCGGAATCTTTTTCATAGCAGCTGCTTGTTTAGCTTTCTTACGTTTTTTCTGTACCAGTGGTGGGCATTTGTCATCACGGTAGTAAGTCATCTGGCAGTCCAGACACTGGTGGCATTCATTGCCGTTGATCGACCCGTCCGGATGGATCGCCTGAATCTCGCACTCATTAGCGCAAACCTTACAAGGCTGTCCGCACTCTTTACGACGCTTCAGCCAGTCAAACAGTCGCAAGCGTGCTGGAATCGCTAATGCTGCACCCAGTGGGCAGATGTAACGGCAGTACACTTTGCGGGTAAAAATAGAGATCAGCAGCAGGAATACGGCATAGAAGACGTAGCCCCATTCACGCTGAAATTTGAGCAGAAAAGCGGTTTTAAACGGTTCAACCTCGGCATATTTTTCCGCTTCGGCCAGAGACTCCAGCGAGATTGCAAACAGTCCCAGTAGAATCACATACTTTACGGCCCAAAGGCGTTCATGCACGGCAAACGGCGGCTCAAACTGTTTCACATTGAAGCGGCGGGCCAGCTCGTTGATCAGCTCCTGCAAAGCACCAAACGGGCACAACCAACCGCAGAAGATGCCACGCCCCCAGAGCAGCATGGTCATTGCCACGAATCCCCAGAGAATGAATAGAATCGGATCAAGCAGGAACAGCTCCCACTGGAAGTCGCCTTTCAGCGCATGCACGAAGGTAAAGACGTTCACGACCGACAGCTGGCCGAGGGTGTACCAACCAATAAAGAACACGGTGAAGATCAGGTAACCGCGGCGGAAGGCATGCAAAAAGCGCGGATAACGCACCAGCACATCCTGAATGAAAATCACGATAAAGAGCACGCCCAATGCAACACTCAAGACGCCAATCTGAAAGGCCCGGTCTTTCCAGATGGATACCCATAGGGCTTCAGGCTCGGGTTCCACCACCGGTGCCGGACGGTCGATATACTGCTCCAGAGTCAGGTAATCGCCGTAAAAACTGGTGAATACACTGTCCAGTGCGCCGACCTGACGACGTACTAGCAGCTCGATCTGCCACGGTGTACCGGGATCAAAATCGTACTGGTTGCGCACGATAAAGATCGCCATCTCTTTAAAGCCAGGGAAGCCGTCGATGTAGACATCATCGAGACGATAGTAATCGGTATCGTGGAAACTGATCACTTTGTCGGACTGCTGCAATTGGGTGCGGTCAAAGATACCACCACGCACATAGCCATTGCCTTTAAAGGAGTATTGGCCGCTGCCCATGACAGCAATTGCCTGATCGCCCTCTCCCAGCTCCCCCATTAGCCACTTAAACTGATCATCGCCCAGCAAGTTACGGCCGATGGTGGGAACATTGAGCGGTGCGTAGTACATATCGATGAAGGGACGTTGCTTACGACCTTCACCATGACGGCCTTTTGTCGCAGCCGCGGTACCTTCAAAGGCCTTATCGATATCACCTTCGACCAAGCTCAGTCGGCGGATCGAGCCATCACCGGTCAGTTCAGTCCAGTTCGCTTTTTTGAACAGATCCGGTTTAATAGTGGCCGGTGGCACTTTAGCCTGCTCAGATAAACCTGCAATCCCCAAAACCTGCGCGACCTTTCGTGCCGAGCGCATGATCGCTTCATTCACCACCATAACTGTAACGGTGGCACCGGAAACCACATCAACGTTCACAACATCGGGATTGTTACTCGCACCAACACGCACTTTGTCGGTTACGTTCAGCCCTTCGTAGGCGGCGGCAAAATCAAACAGTTTTTGCTCAGGGATACCCACCAGCAAGATTGGCTCGTGATGTTCCAACACGCGGGTAGCCAGCAGTTTTCCGCTGATATCCATCACTACCAGTGTGTTGATCGGCTTGCCAGAATAGGCAGGAATATTGACAACATCGTTCGTTTCGAAGGCGTATCCGGCAATGTCTTCACCGTTGTAGACCGCCCACGCGATCATTTTGCCTTCGGCAACAGGGGACTTTTCGCGAATCGTGCTGGTTTGGAGAAACGCCTGCTGAATAGTTTCCAGCTTCTGAGCTTCAGAAACCGGAGCCATCGCCATGATAGGCGTCGAAATCAGTACCGCCAGCATCAAGACAATAAACACAAACACTGGACGGAAAAAACGAACGTTCAGATCCATTTTGGTACCTTAAAGCGTAGTTTCATCAACGATCAGCCAAATGAACACGCTATGATTTGCAAATAAACAGTGAGTCTCCTCACTGCGGTTGTTGATTCACGGGCGGTAACCCTTCACTGAATCACAGACCCCTAACTTGCTGTCAGACGGGGACATCCCTGTGACTTACCGCTTAATATTACTTTTCCAGAATTTCCAGAATTTCCAGAATGGTGTACTTCATCATGTTCTTCTGATGCAGGCGAAATTTGATCGTCTGACCTTCATGAAAATCGGTAATCTCTAAATAGGGAGCCAGAAAAAACTTCATCTGCATTGCACTCATTGACCACTCAGGAATTGGCTGATGTCGAATTTTGAGCTGATTCGTCGACGGCAAAATACCTTTCACAATCCCAGAAGTAACTACTTCCGCCACCGGAGCCTGTGTCGTAGATGCCGGATGCTGATGCATGGAGTGAGAGCCGGAATCCTGTGCAACGGCCTGAAAACTAGTGAGAGCAAAACAAGCAGAGAACCCAAACGCCACAGATAGCTTAGTCAACGTTTTCACCTATGCACACTCCATATAACAAGAATATAAACTGCGACAATTTGTCACATTGGGAACAGTACGCCTGAGGCTAAAAGATGTGTTTGATATTCATCAATTGAGCAATCACTAAAGATAAAAAATACAATCTGCAATCAGCGCTTCATCCACACCGTTACAATTCGTAAGATTTACGACAAAGTCTATTTGTAGTTTTCCTGTTTACTGCCTCTCGGGATCACCATTTTGCTCGACGTGGGAAGCACACCCTCTCTTGTGCAGCCCCTTCGACAAAACGGCCCTTGTGATAGAGCGAGCCACTAATAAGGAAAAAAAGATGCCTTTGATCCAACGCCCCTTCGGCGAGGAACAACCCTACTGGCCGTTAGGCCCGTTTAAAATCCGTCTGCCGTTTGTACATTACAAATGGGAAACCCCAGAGATGATCCAAGGCCTGATCATGTTTGTGGTTGGTCTGGCGATGATTCCTCTTCTGCAAAAATACCTCGGTATGCCGTACGAAGCGGCACTGGCTTTCACCTTCGTTGCAGGCTTGGGTTACTGCCTGCCAGCATTGATGGGTGTCCCTCTGGTTCCTGGCTGGATCACCCCCGCAATACCGGTGGTGCTGCTGTATCTGAAAGGTTTTGAACCCGGTCCTGAAGCGATCAAGGCCTTATTCGCGCTGCAGCTGGAAGTGAGCATCATCTTCCTGATTTTGGGTATCACCCGCTGGGGTTCTAAGCTGGTTGAAGTCATCCCGAACTCGCTAAAATCCGGCATCATTATTGGTGCAGGTATCGCCGCGATGATGGGTGAACTGAAAGTTGGCGGCCGTGTTGACGCTACGCCGATCTCATTGATTGTCGGCTCTATCATCTCTGCATACATTCTGTTCTCTCTGTCATTCAAAAACATCGTGAACGAAAGCTCGCTGGCAAAACGTATCGCCAACTTCGGCATGGTACCGGGCATGATCATCGCGATGATCATCGGCTGGACCACAGGTGAATACGCAGTACCAGAGATCGAATGGGGCATCACTCAGCCTGACTTCGCGCTGATGTTCCAGTACCTGACATTTACCGTTGGTTTCCCGGGCTGGGATGTGTTCCTGCTGGCGATCCCTACTGCAATCATTGCATACGTCATCGCATTTGGTGACATCATCGTAGGCTTCACACTGGTTAAACGTGTTGATCACCTGCGTAAAGATGAGTCCATCGAAGAGAACGTGGACCGCGTTCACGTTGTGACTGCACTGCGTAACGCTATGCATGCATTTCTGGCACCTTGGCCGGGTCTGGCCGGTCCTCTATGGACGGCTGCACACGCAACGGTTGCGGAACGTTATGCAATGGGCCGCAAAGCGATGGACTCCATCTACAGTGGTGGCGGTACGTTCTGGATTACTGGTCTGGTGGCGCTGTTCATTCTGCCGTTGGTAACCCTGTTCAAGCCGGTACTGCCGATCGCCCTGTCCCTGACACTGATCCTGACAGCCTACATCTGCATCATGGTAGGCATGGAACAGCTGAAGAACCCAACCGAGCGTGGTGTTGCCGGCATCGTTGCCGTCACACTGGCGATGCCAGATCCTAAATCCACCGTGTATGCGGTTGTGATTGGTCTGCTGCTGTACTTCCTGATCGAACGTCCGAAGCTGATGGGTCGTCACCGTCCTGAGGATGAGATCATCTTTGCCGATGGTGAAGAGGAGAAGAAAAAAGAAAAAGAGAAAGAGACCGCC
>NZ_JBFGYC010000231.1:0-5957 GCF_041587635.1 Pontibacterium sp.
GCTGACTGCTGGCTGACTCATATGCAGTTCCTGCGCCGCGCGCGACACATGTTTCTCCCGCAACAGTGCCTGCAGGACAACCAATAAATTCAGATCTATTGAACGAAGATTCACTTCACGCATAACGAACATACAACCCATGCATTAGACTGATTCAGTCTGAGTGATTAAAGTTATTTTCACAATGCGATTACACCGCTGAATTTCAGAAACCTTTATAAAACAAAACTATAAAGATATTTCAATATTGATAATCAATCGTATTAAGTCGAATTTCTGCAACACAGCGTTCGCAAGTTTGACCGGCACCTTTCGCGGTAGGTTTTGTCATACTGCGAAGCATTCAATCCAAACACCGATTTCATGTTAGGAAATACGCCTCTATGGCCCTGAACAAACGCATCTTAAATGACACGCACAACTACGGCTGGGGGTTCATCGCAATCCACTGGCTGATGGCGTTGGCGATCATTGGGCTTTACCCACTGGGCCTGTATATCGACAGCCTCAGCTATTACGACCCGGAATACCGTACCGTGCCGCATATCCATAAAAGTATCGGTATCTTGGTAATGATCGCGCTTGCACTGCGCTTAGTCTGGCTCACCGGCAACCGCACACCGGAAGAACTGCCGCAGCCAAAACCACTGGCGCTGGCAACAAAAGCGGTGCACCTGCTGCTGTATGGATTGATGCTGGTTTCACTAATCTCCGGTTACATGATCTCCACGGCCGACGGCCGTCCGATTGACGTCTTCGGCTGGTTCAGTGTACCCGCCTTTGCGACCGGTATGGAAAATCAGGAAGACGTGGCCGGTGCAGTGCACTGGTACTCAACTACCCTATTAATGGTGCTGGCAGGGCTACACGCACTGGCGGCACTGAAACATCATTTTGTAAACAAAGACGCCACCCTTACGCGTATTTTTGGAATTAAACAGGAAACCCCATGAAAAAATCACTGATCTCTGGTCTGGCTTTCGCTGGCCTGCTGGCAACTACGGCCCCTGTTCAGGCGGCGGATTACGCAATCGATACCAAAGGCGCGCACGCATTTGTTAGCTTCCGTGTAAATCACCTCGGTACTAGCTGGTTGCTGGGCCGTTTCAACAAATTTGACGGCGGGTTCTCCTACGATGCCGAAAAACCAGATGCGTCTGTTGTGAATGTTGAGATCGATACGACTTCCATCGATTCCAACCATGCAGAGCGTGACAAGCACCTGCGCAGCCCGGACTTCCTGGACGTGAGCAAGTACCCGAAAGCGACGTTCAATAGCACCAGCTTCAAATCCAACGGTAACGGCACCGCGAAAATGACCGGTGATCTGACCCTGCACGGCGTGACTAAAACCATCACTATTGATGTGAGCAAAGTCGGTGAAGGTGAAGATCCTTGGGGCGGCTACCGCGCAGGTTTCTCTGGCACCACAGAGATCAAAATGAAAGATTTCGGTATCAACTACAACCTGGGCCCACTGGCTGAGACCGTGTACATGGATCTCCAGGTCGAAGGTATCCGTAAGTAAGATTTCCTTGTACGACCCTCGTTCTTCCGAGAACGCAAAAAGCCGCCCTTCCCAGAGGCGGCTTTTTTATTATCTGTTCTGCACAATCCGATCAATGTACCAGAAACTCCTACTAACACCTTTATACTGACTTCCGTCTTTCCCAATACATTTTATGCAACTCATCCACCACGATCAGAATCAGTGCGATAAGCAGCAAAGTCGACCACGCTTGTAACGTAACAGGCTCAACCTGCAGAATATCGCTCAATCCGGGCGTGTAAAGTGCAGCGATATGGATCGCTTGCGCCGCCAGCATACCGATCAACAAAATAGGGTTCCCAAAGAAACGCTGTTTAAAAATTGACTTTGTTTCTGAGCGACTATTGAGGACATGCACATTCTCAAATAGAACCATCAAAAGAAGGGTTATATTTCGGGCCGACTCCACTGCGACACCGTAATGAATCTGCCAGGCAAAAACAGCAAATGCCAGCCCCCCCATCACCATCGCATTAACAATCACCCGCTCCATCATTAAACGGTTGAATATGGTCTCTTTGGGCGGCCTCGGAGATCGGCGTAATTCATCTCCCTCCTCCGGTTCAAACGCAAGCGCCACATCTTGTATGCCATTCGTGACCAGATTGAGCCAAAGTAACTGAATAGGGAAAAGAGGTATTGGCAGCATAAAAATCACACTGAGGATAAACAACGTTATCTCTGCGGCGCCGGTGGATATCAGAAGAAAAATAACCTTACGAATATTGCTGTAAACGATCCGCCCCTGCTTGATGCCCTGCACGATGGACGAAAAGTTATCATCCGTGATGATCAAATCAGAACTTTCCCGCGCGACGTCAGTACCCCGCTTGCCCATCGCGATGCCCACATGAGCATGATGCAGGGCTGGTGCATCGTTGACGCCATCACCGGTCACCGCCACAAAGTGCCCATTACTGATCAGCTGCTGCACGATCTGCAGCTTCTGTGTCGGCTCAATGCGAGCGAATACATGGGATGAATCCACCAGCTGTTTTAATGCTACCGGGGCATCACCGTTGGCCTGTCGCTTCTCATCTTGTTCAACCGCATATGCGACCTCAGAGCCCGTCACCGGCACACTGCCCGCCTCAGCAATTTTCAGCTCCATTGCCAGGGCCATTGCAGTTTGAGGGTGGTCACCTGTGATCATCGCCACGTCGATATTCGCACTGCGACACTGCGCCACCGCAGTATAAGACTCTGGACGTAAGGGATCGATCATGCCCAGCAATCCCAGAAAACTCAGGCCGCTTAGTTGCTGATTCAGATCCACGTCCCGATCGCTAATTTCTCTCGAAGCACACGCCAGCACCCGATACCCTTGGCGCGCCAGAGTCAGCAGCTGCTGCTCTACCGTAGCCTCCTGCAACAATACTTGCCCGGAGTTACCACGACACATCATCAGCACTTTTTCTGCGCTGCCTTTAACATGCACCATCAGTTTACCGTCCACCCGGTTCATGCAGGCACTGAAGGCATTTTCAGATTCGTAAGGGATACGGCGAAGTTCTGGATAAATACTTTGAATTCGCTGATGGTCAAAGCCGAACTTCGCAGCGAGCACCAAACATGCCAGATCCACACCATCACCACTCGCAACCCACTCACCCTGATACAGGTTGAGCTCAGCTTCATTGGCTAGCATAGCGCAACGCACTAAATCCAACAGCGCCGGTTCCTCAGAGGACAAACGCGAAGTATGACGTTCACCCTCCAAGCACTGAATATCACCATGCATATCCAAACCTTCACCCCCAACGCAGTAGCGGGTTTCGTCTGGCAGCACAATCTCTTTGACTGTCATCTCGTTAACGGTGAGCGTGCCGGTTTTATCCGAGGCGATATAAGTGCAGGACCCTAGCGACTCCACGGCAATGAGTCGCCTGACGATAACATTCGCTCTGGCCATACGGCGCATACCAATGGCCAGAGCGACCGTAATCGCTGCAGGTAAACCTTCAGGTATAGCAGATACAGCCAGTGCTACCCCTAATAGAAAAACGTCCTGAAGATCGGCACCGCGTAACAAAGTGATCGCAAACAGCAACGCAATTACCGCAAGAATGGCGTAAGAAATTCTTAGCGTAAAACGTTCGATCCGCTTTAACAGCGGAGGTTTAATATGATCGACCTCACTCACCCCAACCGCGATTTGACCGATCTGTGAATGTACACCGGTAGCGATCACTTCCCCCTGAGCACGTCCGTGGGTAACGATAGTGCCAGCAAAAGCGCAATCCACGCGTTCTGCCAAAGGACGGGCATCATCCGATGAAACATCAGCCTGTTTCTCCGCTGCCAGTGACTCTCCGGTCAATAGAGATTCATCAATCAGCAGATCAAGACATTCGATCAGCTTTAGATCGGCCGCCACCCTATCACCGGTCACGAGAAACACGATATCCCCCGGAACCAGCTCCGTTGCATCCACTTTACGGGTCACGCCATCTCGAAGTACCGAGGCATACTGCGGTACCATCTTTTTCAGGGCGGCCGCAGCCCGTTGCGCTGAGTATTCCTGCACAGTTCCGATGGTCGCATTGATGAGCAGTACAAATAGGATGAAAAAGGCGTTGAGCTTCTGGTTCAGTGTGAGCGATACCACCGCAGCAACCAGCAACACGTAGATGAAGGGACTGTTAAATTGGTGCAAGAAAATCAGGTACGGGCTTTCACCGGACACCTCCGGCAATTGATTGGGACCATACCGGCCCTGACGCTCTGCCACGTCCTCAGATGATAAACCTTGTGCTGCCATAAACTTGGGCTCCCAGAATCCACAGCATCGTTGCTTAAAATGGCAGCCCGACGCCCCGCCCCACGAAGAGATGACAAGCAAAACGCCGTATATCACCCACGACCTGACAGGCGTTTTTCAAGTCTCTGGTCAGTGCTTATAAACACCTCCATAAAGCCTAGGCATAATGGAGCGCTTAGGCAAAAAGGGTAAACACAGGTTTTCTTCAAACCATCCGAGAAGATTACGGGTAAATCGCATCAGCCTGTCAAAGCGGTATTGCTTTCCCCTTAACGCAAAAAGCCGCCCTTCCCAAAGGCGGCTTTTTGTTACCCGATAGATCCGTTACAGGTTCTTCAAGGCTTCATGAATGGACTCAGAAACCTGATCCGCATCACCGACCTGGTTCGCCAGTAGCAACGCCAGTTTAGTCAGAAACAGCGCTTCTTTATCCACCCCTGCTTGCGTAACTCCTTCCGCCAGCTGATCGTAAACCTGTTCCAGTGCGCTTGTGCTCAGTGTGTTGTGACTCATTGTTTTGTAACTCATGGCTTTTTGACTCATGGCTCAGCCCCCTCTAAGACAGGTTAATCAGACGTTTCATAGCGGTCAGCAGGTCCCCGTTATCAAACTGTTTCCAACGAGCGGAAACATGCTGGTCCGGACGCACCAGATAGCTGGTCCCTTCTGAAGCATCGTATCGTTGATGCATATGCCCCTCAGGATCATGAATCACCTGATGGCTCTGTGACTCAATGGCACTGCGACTGATCTGCACAACCTCAAACGGCACACCACTGCGGCTCACCGCCTCCTTCAACAGGGTCAGCGCCATGGGCAGCTCTGCTTGATCACTGAAATAAAGCAGGTAGATCGACGCCCCCAAACGATCAAACAGGTAATCATCATCGCCCAAGCGAATATTCTGCAACGGCGCGCCTTTCACCGGCCCGGCACTGAACTCGGCGTTATCATCCCGCATACAGTTCAACACACTATCCAGATAGTCATGTGCACGGGAGGTCCGCCAGTGGAACAGCGGACGTACAAACGGCTGGGTTAAGGAGAGCGACAAGGTGGCATCGCGCAACAAGCGGAAGCCCCGATCCGGCGGTGTCATAAAGCGGGTACTTTTACTCGCTTCATCGATAATCTCGCGCGCGGCGGTCACACGTTCCTGCGAATAACTCGCCAACAGGTGTTCCGGCGCCCACCCCTTGATCGCAAAGGCCAGCTTCCACGCCATGTTGTGGCAGTCCTGCCAACCGGTGTTCGCACCACGCACACCAAAAATCGGCAGCATATGGGCCGCATCGCCGGTAAACAGCACGCGATCATGCACGTAATCCGGCAGTGTCATCGCTCGGGCGGAATACACTGAACACCAGTCCATCTCCCAAGGCGCATCCACGCCAATCATATCCAGCTGAGCCTGAATCCGTTTATTCAAGGATTCCGGTGCCAGGGCTTCCTCTGCGGT
This sequence comes from Pontibacterium sp., assembly GCF_041587635.1. Taxonomy (NCBI): domain Bacteria; kingdom Pseudomonadati; phylum Pseudomonadota; class Gammaproteobacteria; order Oceanospirillales; family Oceanospirillaceae; genus Pontibacterium; species Pontibacterium sp. The sequence goes on from NZ_JBFGYC010000231.1 coordinate 5,770, forward strand.
TTCACCCTCCGGCAATTGGTAATCCAGACGCCAGATCCCTTCCGGTTCCCGATGCATCAAAATGGTATTACCCGGATTCCACTCAGGGTCAAAATACGCCAACCGTTCGGTCGGCAGATCAATATCGATCTTAATATCCGCAATGACAAAGTTACCGGTGTAGGAGTCCCCCTCCATACGCGGCCCCA
>NZ_JBFGYC010000232.1:0-5937 GCF_041587635.1 Pontibacterium sp.
AGGTACTGACCGCTGCCACAACACTGAGTGTGGTCCAGGTTTCTGCATCGGGGTGCGCGGGGTTAATCAGGCTGCGACCCGCGAGCCACAGTGTCATTGGCAGAGGGAGTGCCGTCACGACCGATAACACCATCGTTTGTACACTGTGGTGAAAGCGATCATGAATCACATTACCAATCTGCTGTCCCCACTGTTCCCGATGCTGGCGATGATAATGGCTAAGCCAGCTGAAGCCCAACACCGCGAACAACAGCAGTAACGCCCGTAAAAAAGTGGAATCATCGGCTTTTAATAGCGGTTGAGGCTGTTCTGCATTCCAGTGCTTGATCAGCTGTCCGGCAGAGATGAACAGTTCTTTTGGCCAATCCAGATTGATGGGATTGGAGACCGGATTCCACAGTAGCTGCTTGGTCAGCAGATCGCTGTTACTTTCAATATGTTGATTGATCTGCTTTTCGGTACTCAGGATTTGATTAAGAATACCGATCAGCTGTTTATGCGCATCGGTCAGTCGGATTATGAGTCGCTCTCGGTCATTCAGTAGATCTCGATACAGGGAGTGTTCCTTGTCGTTGAGATCCGCAGCAATGGATGTTGGGGGTTGACCTTGCAGGCTGGTGGTTTCTGTTTGCTTTTGTTCCAGCAGGGTATTTTCAAGTCGTAACAGGTTAATCGCGTTGGCGGTGAGCCGTGTATCCACGGGTTCCCGATTACGGAAGATAAAGCGCCGCTGTTCGGGACTGACGTGGCTGACTTCCAGTTCCAACTGCTGCGCGATCGAGCGGAATGTATTGCTGAGCGTGCTCAAACGCTGTTGTATCAGCAGACGTTTAGTATCGGCTTGTTCGATCTGGCTGAGCAGGCCGCGCAGTTCAGTTGAGAGTTGCTGGTTTTCGCTGTAGGCATTGGCGAGAAACGGATTAATCTGAATATCCGACAGGTCATTTTCCAGCTCTTGCAGTGTTTTTTCGGCTTCGCTGCGCTGGCGCTCCTGTTTGTATTCACGCAGCTGATCCAGCAAGGCTGATTGCTGAGCGTGCTCGTTCTTGAGTTGTTGCCATGTTAAACGGGCAATTTCTGCCCGGCGCGGTAATACCAGCAGTTCCAGTTCCAGAACCTGTACCCGTAATCGTCGCTCGGCAAAACTAGCGCTTTGAAGCTGTTGGCGCAGGTCACTGTTTTCGCCGCTGGTACTGCTATCTGCGACATCCAGTTTCAGGCTGGTAAGTTCTTCACGGATACTCTGCTGTCGTTGTTCTGCCTGGGTTTCTGCCTGACGTTGCAAAGCCTGGTCACGTTCGACTTCAAGTAAGCGGGTGTTGATCGATGTGAGTTTTTGATCCAGTTGCTCGTCGCTCAGGCGTTCGGGGTGGCTGAGTGTTACTTCCTTCAGACCTTTATCAAGCACGGTTTCCAGCGCTTTGATCGTTGCAGGCTGGTGGTCGATCTCCTGTTGTAGATCGCGTATCTGCTGATGCAGTTGCTGCTGACTTTGCAGGGCTGCCAGTGTTTTCTGAAGCAGCTGGCGACGGTTACGATCGGTTACCGTATCGGTATCGCTCTCTGCGAACTGCTCAATTTGTTGTTGCAGCTGTTCGATATCTTCCTGCGTATCGGCACGGGCCACCGAGGTCAGTGAAAACAGTGTGATCAGGGTAAAAAACAGTGCCAGTAACTGGACAGAAAACCGTGGCATCGGTGGTCCTCAAAGCTAGGTGGTAAGGCTGTCATTAACTATATGCAGAAAGTCCGCAAAGGGACATATCAGATCTGCGCAGCATCGTCCCTGTGACTCGGAGAACGCAAAAAAACTCCCCCCCGTCAGAAATTCATGCTCTGATAGTTCGATACAGCTCTAATCAGCAGATCGGTTCTGCAACGGGAAGTAACAGGTAACATGAAGACTCAGCATAACGGCGTTCGGCTCAGCATTCACGGTTTGGTACAAGGTGTGGGGTTTCGTCCGTTTGTCTGGCGTCTGGCGCAGCAGCTGAAGTTAAACGGCTGCGTGTATAACGATGCCAGTGGTGTCAAAGTTGAGCTGTTAGCCGATGCGCAGCAGCGGGCGCTGTTTATTGACAGGTTGTATGCTGAACTGCCGCCGTTGGCCCGAATTGATGGTGTGGATAGCAGATCGGCGGACCTGCCGGACTTCTGTGGTTTTGAGATTGTAGAAACCCAGCAGGGGGCAGTGAGCACAGGCTGCGCTCCTGATGCTGCCACTTGTTCCCAGTGCCGTCAGGAACTGTTTGATCCCGGCAATCGTCGTTTCAGATATCCTTTTATCAACTGCACACACTGTGGACCCCGCCTGAGCATTATCCGTCAGATCCCCTATGACCGGGCGTCAACAACGATGGCCCAGTTTGAACAGTGTCCTCAGTGCCTGGTGGAATACCAAAATCCTGCAGATCGGCGTTTTCATGCACAGCCCAATGCGTGCGTTACCTGCGGACCGCAGGCATGGCTGGAGGATCAGTCGGGTGCTCAGATAGAGACGGATGATCCGTTTCATATGCTGGCCCGGGCGCTGAACGATGGCAAAATCGTTGCGATTAAGGGGCTGGGCGGTTTTCACCTGGCATGTGATGCAACCAACCCAGTCGCGGTGACAGAGTTACGTCGGCGTAAACATCGCCCTGATAAAGCCTTTGCCCTGATGGGACGTGATCTTGAGGTGATAGGGCAGTATGCGGCGGTGGACGATACTGCAGCTGAATTGCTTCAGAGTTGTGAGGCGCCTGTTGTGCTGATGGATGCGGTTACAACTAACCTCTCACGTCTGGCGGACACTGTTGCACCCGGTCAGTATCAATTGGGATTTATGCTGCCTTACACCCCGGTGCATCTGTTGTTGATGGAAACGCTGTCACAACCGTTGGTGATGACCAGCGGTAACCGAGCCGGTGCACCGCAGGCGATGAGCAATGAAGACGCGCGCGAGCAGCTCAATGAGATCGCTGATCTGTTTCTGATGCATGACCGCCCGATTCAAAACCGGGTGGACGACTCCGTGGTACGCCAAATCGACGACCACAGTCACTGCTTGCGCCGAGCAAGAGGTTACGCGCCGACCTCACTCGCGTTGCCTCCGGGCTTTGAATCCACGCCCGATCTGGTTGCCTTGGGGGCTGAGCTAAAAAACACCCTCTGTCTGCTGCAATCCGGTCGTGCCATTGTGACTCAGCATCTGGGAGACCTGGAAGATGCTCGAACCTATGAGCAATACCAGTACACCCTGAGCCTCTATCAAAACCTGTATCAACATCAAACTTCGCTCTATGCCTGCGATCTGCATCCGGAATATTTATCCAGCAAACTGGGGGAGCAGATTGAGGAGCAGGGCAATCATCTGATTAAAGTGCAGCATCATCACGCTCATCTGGCCGCCTGTCTGGGCGAAAATGGTTATCCGCTGGAGGGGGATGCGGTATTGGGCATCTGTCTCGACGGTACCGGTTTTGGGTTGGACGGTACACTGTGGGGAGGCGAGTTTCTACTCGGTGGTTATCAACGGATAGAGCGCGTGGCCCATCTCAGACCGTTTCCGTTAGTTGGCGGAGTGCAGGCGATTCGTGAACCTTGGCGATGTCTCTATGCACAAGTGAAACAGGCTCAGCCTGAAATAACACAAGATCAATTGGCGGCACTATTTCCTCTGCTGGTGGATAAACCCTGCGCAACGCTGGATAAAATGATCGAGAAAGGGCTTAACTGTCCAATCACCAGTTCTGCCGGACGTCTATTTGACGCAGTAGCAGCAGCACTGGGATGCCATGCTGAACGAATATCCTACGAAGGGCAGGCCGCCATCGAGCTGGAAACCTTGGCCCGACAGGGCAATCCCGATTCTCTCCCTTATTCGCTGATACTTGATCGGTCGGTGAATCAGATTGATCCCGCCTCTTTTTGGCAGCAGTTATTGAAGGATCTGAACGAAGGCACGCGCACCTGTGCAGATATGGCGTATGCTTTCCACAAAGGATTTGCCAATGCCGTGGTTGGGCAGGTTTTGAACCTGCGTGAACAGCACGCTTTTAGCGCCGTAGCGCTCAGCGGGGGCGTAATGCAAAACGGTTTATTGTTCAGTGACTTGCATCAGCAATTGACCGCAGCAGGACTTGAAGTGATGACCCATCAGAGACTACCGTCCAATGATGGCGGTATCGCCTTTGGTCAGGCATTAGTCGCTGCCGCACAACAGAGAACACAGGTGGGATAAGTTATGGTAATGTCCACATCTGGACGATGCCAATTGATAGGCAGCAGTCTTTATTTGTAAAAAAGTAAACAGGAGTATATATGGCAGGCTCTCCTAGAGGCCGGGGAAGAGGCGGATATAAGAACGCCAATCCGAAGCTAGTCGGTCGGGGAATTTTGGAAAGTGTGGCAACCACCGGACCTTTTAATGATTGGGTTGGAATGCCGCAATATTACATCCACATGCTGACGGTTGATGCTCAGGAATACAGTTATCAGTCACTTGATAAAACAGTGGAAATTGAGCTGGGTAAAAAAGTGACGTTCCGTTACAGAGAGACGGCTAAAGGCCAGATTGTTGATAAAAATTCTCTTGGGGTTGTGATTGACCCGAGTGAACTGATGTAAACGGAGTCAGCGTTTGCAGTAACCAACTCATTTACCGTTTGCCCGCCCGGGGAGGTAAGTGAGTTGGCTTTCAGATTGTTCTGATCGGTTTCATGGAAAGTTTCAATTGAGCGCTCGTCTTTTAATAGGGCGGTGCGTCTTCCGCATCGTGATGCAGTTCCCCAATGGTCTGTAAAAACAGCTCCTTCGCCCGGTTGGGTTGAGTGGACTTTTTGCTAATAACCGCAACCCCCAACAGAAACTGTTTGGTCTCCTTCGCAACCGCTTTGAGTTGCCCTTTCTCCACATAAGGCTTGGCGATCTCCTCCGGGAGGAAGCTGATAAAACAGCCCGACAGCAGCAGTGCAATGCGGGCTTCATAAAAGTATGACACGCCCCCAAGGTTCATCTGAGATAGCTGTTGATAGACCTCTTCGTGAGGCTTCAGGCCCGCATGAATCAGCTTATGCTGATTGACCATCTCATCTGTGATCTCGTTTTCGGGCACCTCGAATAAAGGATGTTCCTCGCCACAATAAACATAATGCACATCGGTAAACAGATGGATGTAGTTCAGCCCTTCTAAACGGCGATGATAGGGGATAATGGCCACATCGAGATGGTTGTTCAGCACCATCTTCTCCATGGCGGTCATATGCTCCACTTCAATCAGCAACTCCACATCAGGCGCCTGTCTGTGAAACTGTTGGAATATCTTTGGCAGCATGCAACGTTCATCAATACTGAGCCAGTCGCTAAATGCGATGCGAAGCTGCCCGGATGGACTGGTACTCAGGTTGTTGATGGTATTTCTGAACTGATCAAGCTGGCTTAACAATAGCGTGATCTGGTCGTAGATAACGGCACCTTCTTCCGTCAATGCAAAGCCGCCACGTCCCCGCTTGCACAGCTTCATATTGAGACGAGATTCCAGGTTGGCGATGTGATTGCTGATCGTGGGACGGCTGATATTGAGTTCTGTTTCTGCGGCGGAAAACCCCTCGCATTCCACCACTGTTTTAAAGACCTTTAACTGCTTAATTTCAAAATCGCCCAGTTGTCCTAGTGCTTTTGTTGCCATCTTCTAGACCTGTAAATACTGCTGTCAGAGTCAAAATTATAGGCACTTATGTTTGGAAATATATATCTAATACTGCCATTACGTAAAATTCGACGAACCTTTACGTCGAGAGCACAAGATTTAACCAGAAAGAGAGATTTGGGAAGGTAGGCGGACACAATCAAAGTCTTCCAATAGTTGATGTACCACAAGGGTGAGATATGTTTAAAAAGATAAAAAAGAAGCTCTCAACGTCTGCTTTAGCAATGACTCTGGGTCTAAGTACAGTC
>NZ_JBFGYC010000233.1:0-5922 GCF_041587635.1 Pontibacterium sp.
GACATACGCGCAACGTTACGGTTGTCTTCACCCGCCTGGTTGGCGTTGCCGTAGATCACATCGTCTACGGAAGACCAATCTACATTCGGGTTACGATCCATCAGTGCTTTCAGGGGCACGGCGCCCAGATCATCAGGACGTACCGGGGCTAAACCGCCGCCGTAACGACCAAAAGGGGTGCGGATCGCATCACAGATATACGCATCTTTCATCAGATTCACTCCTGTTACTCTGATTCCGATTCAGGCAGTACGCTGCCTTTAATCTGGTAGGACTTACCACGGAACAGGGCCAGCTCTTTGCCGTCCTGATTCGTGATGGTGATGTCATATACGCCAGTGCGGCCTGAACGCGTACGCTCAACGGCTTCGGCTGTTAACAGATCACCTTCAAAACCCGGTGCGGCGTATTCGATATTACAGCCGCTGGCAACCGTCACCTTGTTGTACGTGTTGCAAGAATGGGCAAAAGCCGTATCGGCCAGTGCGAAGATCATACCGCCGTGACACATATTGTGGCCATTCAGCATATCTTTTCGCACTGTCATTGTCAGGCGGGCATATCCCGGCTTGACTTCAATGATCTCCATTCCCAGAGCTTGTGCAGCGTTGTCACGTTCATGCATAGATGCGCTGCACGCTTCAGCCAATTGCTGATCGTTCATATCGACACTGCTCATATTACTGGCCCCCGGCAACCTTACGGCGCAGCAAAGGTGATGCGCGATAGCGATCTTCACCGTAGGCAGCAGCCAGATTGTCCAATGTGCTCAGGACATTAGCCAGACCGATGTTGCTCGCCCATGTAATTGGACCGCATGGGTAGTTCACACCACCTTGCATAGCGATATCGACGGCTTCTTCATTACACACCTGCTGGTTAACGGCGTCAAAGCCTTCGTTTGCCAGCATGCAAACGGTACGCATGACGGCCATGCCTGGAATGTCATCAATGATGCTGACATTCTTGCCAATTGCCTGAAACAGGCCGGTAGCCGCAGCAATGGCTGCTTCGCTTGCCTGATCTGCAGGTGCCAGCGCCATGCGTGTTGCTTTGCTGTAATCCAGTGCCAGATCAAACTGCACCAGATTCGGGTTGCTTTCTGCTTGTGCGCGCGCAGTAGAGAAGTGGCCGCTGGTCAGTTTCAGCGTCGCTTCGCCGACGATGATGGAGCCGTTGCCGTCGGTACGGTTCACAGAAATGCCGGCGTCTTCGATTAGCGCGACCAGTGGTTCTGCAACACCCAGGTTGCCTTCTACCGTTACCTGAGTCGGTTTCGCGGCTTCTTCCGCATTAGATGCAGTCGCTTTCACCGCACCTTCGCTGTAGTCGTAGAAGCCTTTACCCGATTTGCGACCATAGTGACCGGCATTAACCAGCTCCAGCTGCACCAGAGAAGGCAGGAAACGCTGATCCTGATAATACGCATCGAACACGGAGCAAGTGACCGCGTAGTTTACATCGTGGCCGATCAGGTCGGTCAGTTCGAAAGGCCCCATGCGGAAACCACCGCACTCTTTTAGCAGGGCGTCGATGGTGGCGATGTCCGCACCGCCTTCCTGAAATACACGGAAGCCTTCAGCGTAGAACGGGCGTGCAACTCGGTTAACAATGAAACCCGGAGTGGACTTAGCCTTAACCGGTTTCTTGCCCCATTTTGCAGACAGTGCGTAGATCTCGTCGGCGATTGCAGGGTCGGTATCCAGACCACTGATAACTTCCACCAGTTTCATGATCGGTGCTGGATTGAAGAAGTGCATACCGACCAGATTCTGCGGGCGCTTCAGCTTGCTGCCAATGGCGGTAACAGAGATCGAGGAGGTATTGGTGGCGATGATGACGTTTTCGCCGCAAATATCTTCCAGATCACCAAACACCTGTTGTTTGATGTCCAGGCGTTCAACGATCGCTTCGATGATCAGGCCGCAAGGGGCCAGATCCTGCAAAGAGGACGCAACCTGAATACGGCCGGTGAGGGCGTCAACGTCTTCCTGAGACATTTTGCCGCGTTCTACCAGACGCCCCAGGCCTTTTGCGATACCGTCCAGACCTTTCTGTCCAGCGCCTTCCATTGCATCAAATAGCATGACCGGGTGGCCTGCTTTAGCTGCAACTTGAGCAATACCTGCGCCCATGGTGCCAGCGCCGATAACGCCGATGACGGATTCATTTGTGAGATGGCTCATGGTGTTCTTATGCCTCGCTGAAAGCTTACTGGCCTTTAAAGTTGGGTTGACGTTTTTCCATGAAGGCGGCTACTCCTTCACGGTAATCGTCAGTGCGGCCTGCCAGTGTCTGCAGATCACGTTCCAGATCCAGCTGCGCGTCCATATCGTTGGTCGCGGATGCATTGATCGCACGTTTGATCAGCGCCAGACCTTTAGTTGGCTGAGTTGCCAGATGCTTAGCCAGTTTCATGGCTTCATCTTTCAGCGCTTCATCATCAACTGCTTTCCAGATCATGCCCCACTGTTCAGCCTGCTCAGCTTTCACTTTGTCGCCTAGCATTGCCAGGCCCATTGCGCGTGCGCGACCTACCAGATTTGGCAGGCTCCAGGTGCCGCCGCAATCCGGTACCAGACCAATTTTGCAGAATGCCTGAATGAAAGACGCGGATTTCGCGGCCAAAACGATATCGCATGCAAATGCGATGTTTGCACCCGCACCTGCGGCTACACCATTCACTGCGCAGATGACTGGCATCTCCAGACCCATCAGGGTGCGGATCAGCGGGCTGTAGTTTTTCTCGATTGATTCACCCAGATTAGGTGCTTCGGTGCCTGGCGCAACGTTACGGTCGCTCAGATCCTGGCCTGCGCAAAAACCACGGCCATTGCCGGTCAGAACCAGACAGCGGACTTCAGCACTCTTTTTGACAGTCTTCAGTGCATCGCGTACTTCGGCGTGCATGTCGGTGTTGAAGCTGTTCAGGCTCTGTGGGCGGTTGAGTGTCAGGACAGCAACACCATCGGTGATTTCAAATTCAATCGTTTCGTAAGCCATGTTGTTATTTTCCCGTGAAGTTGGGTTTACGTTTTTCCATGAAGGCAGCAATACCTTCATTGCGGTCTTCAGTGGCGGCCAGCATAGTGAACGCTTTGCGTTCCAGGTTCAGGCCACTGTCGAGCGTTGTTTCGTAGGATTTGAGAATTGCTTCTTTTGCCAGACGCACAGCAATAGGTGGTTTGGTCGCGATCTTCTCTGCCAGTTGGCGGGCGCGTTCCAGCGTGCGCTCAGGGATGACGACTTCGCTCACGAGGCCAAAATCACGACCTTGTTCAGCGGAGATAAACTCACCTGACAGCACCAGCTGCATCGCCATGGATTTGCCTACCGCGCGCACCAGACGTTGTGTGCCACCGGCGCCCGGAATGATGCCCAAGTTGATCTCTGGCTGACCGAACTGTGCGTTGTCGCCTGCAATGACGATGTCACAATGCATCATCAGTTCGCAGCCACCGCCCAGCGCAAAGCCGTTAACGGCTGCAACCATGGGTTTAGGAAACGCGTTAATTCTACGCCAGTAGGTCGGGCGAGGGTCGTTCATGACACCCACGGCATCCAGAGAAGCCATCTCTTTAATATCTGCGCCTGCAGCAAAGACTTTTTCGCCACCGGTCACCAGTACGGTTTTAACTTCGTCGTTGAGTGCTGCCGCATCCAGCGTATCCGCCATTTCTTGAAGCAGGTTAGTACGTAACGCGTTATAAGCTTCAGGGCGATTGAGGGTAATAGTCAGAACGCCTTTTTGAACGTCTGATACGATGATGTCCTGTAAATCTTGCATGAGTGTGCAAAAGCTCCAGATTGTGAACCGGTAGATGGAGTAAAGCCCCGGCTGTGCTGCGTTCGTGCAACAAAGTGAATGTGCAGTCGTCGCGCATAGCAGGGGCTTGCAGTTATGTTTGAAGGGCGTTTATGCCACTTCAGGAACATTCAGACCTAAACGGGTCAGAACGTCATTTACCAGACCTTCCCATTCATTCAGGCGCTGATCGTTAGTTTTGCTGATCAGGCCGTAAGCGCGGAAGCGGTCATTGTGTTGTGAGTCGGCACGACCAAAAGTCGCGGCAACTTTTGGATACCAGTATTCGACGGCGACTTGAGCGGCATCAGTGCCGTTGCGATCGATCAGATCTTGCAAGCCGCGCTCACCCAATTCGGCATGACGTGATTCGCCTTCAGCGATCTCACGCATGGCATCCGCCAAGGGAGCGTAAGAAGCGTTTCGCAACTCTTTCAGTTGAATAGCAGACGCGGCAGCCATCAACGCATTCATCACCAGTGCATCAGTCCAGCCCTGTAGTGGGTAGTGGAATACATTCAGACGTTTGTCGCCGCCAATCCGACGGTTGCCCAGATCCAAATAGCGACTCAGGCGTGCTTCCCAGGCATGAGAGGCAATATAAAGGCGGTTGTCGACGCCAAACTCCTTCAGCAGGGTCAGTACTTTCTCTGCATGGTCGAATTTGTCTGCAACAATTTGTGCCGCCACCTGGCGTTCACGCAAACCGGGACCTTCATTAATCTGTTCCGCGAAGCCAGCAGCGCCTGCCAGTTCAGAATCGACGAAGACAACCATCAAACGCATCAATTCGGCACGGTAACCGGAAGAGATCTCTTCACCCGCCTGAATCTTCTCGCCGTTAGCGATACGCTCGATCAGTTTTTTGTCATCCATTGCCATAGAAACCTCGCTCATTTAAAGGATAGGCCGCGTAACCATGTGCAGCACGCCTTAGTATTCTTGTCGCAAAGAGAATGCGCTTTGGGTACAGGTTAACCTAAAATCTAAAAGGGATACAAGAAATATACTGCTAATTTGCTTTTCGTATCACAAGGTTTGGTGTATCTTTCGTAGCATAAGATCGCGATTAGTGCAGATGCGTAAAATCGACTGCATACACCATAGCTCAAACACAATGAGTCTTGGCGAGTAGTGACGGTATCTATATATAGCAGGCACATATCGCTGAACGTTCAGCAATGCTAATCAACAACCCGGAACGCAGGAGCGTCGACAAGGGGTGAGAGAGGGGTTATGACAGATATTGCGATTCTGGTCGGTACTGAATCGGGCAATGCGCAGATGGTGGCTGATGCTCTTCAGGAAGTGATGGAAGAGACACATGATGTCACATTGCATGAAGAACCGGATTATGACGAATTGGACTTTTCCCATCGCGATGTTCTGATCATTAGCTGTTCGACCCATGGCGATGGAGAACTGCCAGACAATATCATTCCGTTGTGTGATGCGTTGAAGGAGCAGAAGCCGGATCTGTCTCACATTCGTTATGGCATCGTTGCGCTCGGTGACCAGACCTACCACCAGACCTTTTGTCAGGCAGGTAAGGATATTGATGCATTGCTGGCCAGTTTGGGTGCGGTACGCGTTGGCGAGCGTTTTGAGGTCGATGCATGCACTCAGCCTTTGCCTGACGAAGATGCCCGTGACTGGGTGCGAGAGTGGTCAGCGCAGCTGTAATCCCATTGGGTCTTATACATATTCGCGGTTGAAGCTAATGAATAGCTTTAGCGGCACATAAAACGCATAACATTTGTTCAGATAAACGAGTGTGTGCAGAACATTAGATATAAAGTAGCCATTCCATCATCAACACCGAAGCGTCATATCAACAGATATTGATGACGGTAGCGGGGAGCCCCATGAGCCAGAACCTGTTTGAGAAACACCAGGACACCCTGAAGGGTGCATTGAACGCCATTCACTCACGTGATTACTTCAGCCCTTACCCGGAAAACCCAAGTCCGCGTAAATACGGCGAGACTGCGAATAAAGACGGTGAGAACGCTTTCAAAGCGTACATCGGTCAGGCGTTTGAGCTGGATATGCCGGGTATCACCGGCACTGCGGGTAGTGAAAAATCCCCGTACGGTTTTGACCTGGACGTTCAGTAC
>NZ_JBFGYC010000234.1:0-5919 GCF_041587635.1 Pontibacterium sp.
CCGCAGACAGTCCACCGATAAATGCGAAGGTGGCGAGATTAAAGTGACCCTCGGCCAACGGAAGCATTAACACAAAGGTGTCGGCATCAACCGCACTATACTCGTCGAAGTAGGTGAGTCCGGCTGTTGAGATGGGTAGTACAAATATGGCCAGCAGAGCCATATATAGTGGAAACAGCCAGCGAGCGAGTTTCAGGTTGTTGATATCGCTGGTTTCGACAATGGTTACCTGAAACTGCCGGGGTAGGCAGATGACAGCTGCGCAGGCTAATACAGTCTCGACTAAGAAACTATCCTGAAGAATAGAATGAAAATTCTGATTTTGTGCCAGCTGGTGGCTGATGCTGGCAATCAGAGGCGCCGGGCCGTCAAAGATCTCATATGTGACAAAGACACCGACTGCGATGAACGCTGTGAGCTTAATGATGGACTCGAACGCGACGGCCAATACCAGACCATCATGGTGTTCGGTGGCGTCTATATGTCGGGTACCAAACAGAATGGCAAATACCGCCATCAGCATCGCCACAAAAAGGGCGGTATCGCTGCCCTTACCCAAGGAGGTCTCGCTGCCGGCGGTGATCGCGCTAAAACTGATGGCGACGGCTTTGAGCTGCATCGCGATATAAGGGATGGTGCCCAGAACCGCAATAACGGTGACCAGCACCGCCAGTAACTGACTTTTCCCGTAACGGGAGGAGATGAAATCGGAGATTGAGGTGATGTTCTGTTGCTTACTGACCAGAACGATCTTTTCAATCACCTGCCAGCCCAGCATAAATACCAGGATTGGGCCTAAATAAGTGGCAAGAAACTCCCAGCCATTGGTTGATGCCCGTCCAACCGCACCATAAAAAGTCCATGAGGAGCAGTACACCGCAAGAGACAGGGCGTAAATGACCTGCTTGCCGATACGGTTAGGGGTGGTGGCCTTGTCTCCGTAATAGGCGATGGCGAATAGCAGTCCGACATACGCCAGCGAGATCATGATAACTGTCCAGCCTGACAACATGATGTGCCCGCTCCTTGATAAGAATATGAAAGTTCTAGTTTACTCTTTCTGTAAAGGAACCCAAATCCTGCCTTATACCTTTGTATAGAACTTTGAACTCAAAGGTCTTTTTTGAAATCGCTGCAGCCCTTGAACTACGGGGCGTAGCCGAAATTTTGCTATATAAATCAAGTACTACGATCAGACTAAAGTCGGGCTTTGATTGGGACAGTGCTCTGATAATCTCTACTCTGTCTTTAGTTTCACCTATTCATAAAAAAAATAAGGATGGTGCAATGTCTATCAGCCCTGAACAGGCGCAAGCGTACTGGAAAGAAAACTTGCGCATAATATACACCTATCTTGCGGTGTGGTTCGTAGTCTCTTATGGCTGCGGAATCCTGTTTGTCGAACAGCTTGATGCGATCCAGTTCTTTGGATTCCCACTAGGCTTCTGGTTTGGTCAGCAGGGATCAATCTTCGTCTTCGTTGTCTTGATCTGGATGTATGTTGCATCTATGAACAAGCTTGACGAAAAGTATGACGTTCACGAATAACAACAATAAAAATAATCTAGTAAGGACGGCATTGTTATGAGTCTCGATTTACTTACTTACCTCTTTATCGGTGGTTCGTTTGCGCTTTATATCGGTATTGCGATTTGGGCGCGTGCAGGATCTACCAAAGAGTTCTACGTAGCAGGCGGTGGTGTACCACCAATCGCTAACGGCATGGCAACTGCAGCTGACTGGATGTCTGCAGCTTCCTTTATCTCCCTGGCTGGTCTGATCTCCTTCGTCGGCCGTGATGGTTCTGCCTATCTGATGGGTTGGACTGGTGGTTACGTACTGTTGGCGCTGCTGCTGGCACCTTACCTGCGTAAGTTTGGTAAGTTCACCGTGCCAGATTTTGTAGGCGACCGTTACGGTTCAAGCACTGCGCGTATCATCGCCGTTGTTTGTACTATCGTAATCTCCTTCACTTACGTAGCTGGTCAGATGCGTGGTGTTGGTATCGTATTCTCCCGTTACCTGCACGTTGACATCAACACGGGTGTAATCGTGGGTATGGCGATCGTATTCTTCTACGCTGTACTGGGTGGTATGAAAGGTATTACCTATACACAGGTTGCACAGTACTGCGTACTGATCCTGGCGTTCACCGTTCCAGCATTCTTCCTGTCTGCTCAGATTACTGGTCACTTCCTGCCTCAGTTCGGTCTGGGTGCGACTCTGGAAAGCGGTCAGTCTGTATTGGCAACGCTGGATCAGCTCTCGGTTGATCTGGGCTTCTCCCAGTACACCTCAGGTAAGAAATCAACGATTGATATCTTCTTCCTGACCGTAGCACTGATGTGTGGTACTGCTGGTCTGCCTCACGTAATCGTACGTTTCTTCACTGTACCTCGCGTAAAAGATGCGCGTACTACGGGTGGTTACGCACTGATCTTCATCGCGCTGCTGTACACTGCGGTACCGGGTGTTGCTGGTTTCGGTCGTGTAAACCTGATCCAGGAAGTAAACGGTCCACAGAACACGGGTACTGCTTACGCTGAAATGCCTTCTTGGTTTAAGAACTGGGAAAATGCTGGTCTGCTGGCATGGAACGACCGTAACGGTGACGGCATTGTTCAGTACGCTGCTGGCGCTGCGTTCGATGCGAAGAAAGGTAAGCCTGCATTTATCGATGAGCGCGGTGAGCACGGTCAGCGCATGACCTCTAACGGCAAAACTGATGCTTCTTTCGATGCTGCTAAACAGCCATTCGCAAACGAAGTATACGTAGACCGCGATATCATGGTGCTGGCTAACCCAGAGATCGCTCAGCTTCCAGGTTGGGTAATTGCCTTGGTAGCAGCGGGTGCGGTTGCAGCGGCACTGTCCACTGCGGCAGGTCTGCTGTTGGTGATCTCCACTGCAATCTCGCATGACTTGATGAAGAAGACCATCAACCCGAATATCTCTGATAAGCAGGAGTTGATGTACGCTCGTATGGCTGCGGTGGTAGCCATCTGTATTGCAGGTTACTTCGGTATCAACCCTCCTGGCTTCGTAGCTCAGGTAGTGGCGTTGGCATTCGGTATCGCGTGTGCGTCCGTATTCCCAACCCTGATGCTGGGTATCTTCTACAAGCGTATGAACACTCAGGGTGCGATCGCAGGTATGCTGGTAGGTCTGGTATCTACTGTTGGCTACATGTGGTACTTCGTATTCGGTGGCGGCAACTCTGCTGACTACTTCATGGGTATCTCCCCAGGTGGTTTCGGTACTGTTGGTATGATTCTGCACTTCATCGTTGCATACGTTGTTGCACAGATGACTCCTCCTCCTTCAGAGGAAATGCAGCATATCGTAGAAGACCTGCGTATCCCTCGCGGTGCTGGTGTTGCTCACGATCACTAATAGCCTGAGATAGTATCTTCTTAAGGCACACCAGCGCGAGTTGGTGTGCCTTTTTCATTTATATGTTGGGAGAAAATGGATATGCCTTCATCTTTTAATATGGACAACATGCCGTTCAGCCTGTTGGACGAGCGAGAGAGTAACCTGCTGCGCCAGAATCTGGATATCGGGTACTATCAGAAAGGTGAGGTGCTGTTAGCCGCGGGGGCTGAGCCGGAAGGGGTGTTTATCATCCTGAAAGGGCGCGTGAGCGAAAGCGAAGCGGTGGAAGAAGGTCAGTCTGATCAGCAGCATCATGTATTTGTGCATTACACCAATGAAGATTATTTTGGTGCCTGGTCGGCTATTCGTGGTAAAGCGATTCATAACTTTATTGCTGAAGAGGAAACGATCTGTCATATCCTGCCCACCAAGATCCTTTTGGATCTGATGTCTTCAAATAATCTTTTTGCAGACTATTTTCAGCAAAATCTCTCGGCAAAATCTGAAATTGTTGCCCAGCATGGCGGCGATCAGGACATGGCTGAATTTATGCTCGCTAAAGTGTCCAGTGGAGTCATTCGTGAGCCACTGATCATACTGGAAGGTACGAGTATTGATGAGGCAACCCGTTTAATGCGGGAAAAGAAAGCGGATTGCATGTTGATAAAAAGAGGAAGTCGTTACGGTATTGTGACGGGGACCGATCTATTAGATGCAATCGTGGTCAATCGTATTTCGCTGGATGGTGATATCGCTGATGTGGCGAGCTACCGGCTGATTACTATTGAACCAGAAGACTATATGTTTAATGCCCTGATTATCATGACGCAGCAACATATCGAGCGTGTCGTGGTTATGAAGGGGGATCAGCTTGAAGGGATTGTCGAGCTGACCGATGTCTTGAGTTACTTCTCCAGCCATTCGCATGTGATTGGATTGCGTATTGAGCGTGCTCAGACGATCGAAGATCTGCATGAAGCAGCGCAAGGTCTGGATGACCTGATCAAAGCGTTGGTTTCGCACGGTGTGAAAACGCGCTTTGCAATGGATCTGTTGGCCGCCATGAATGGCCGCATTATGGCTAAGCTGTTCGATATAATGATTCCTGCTGATATGCAGCCGCACGTATGCTTAGTGGTGATGGGGTCTGAGGGGCGCGGCGAGCAGATCATGAAGACCGATCAGGACAATGCGATTATCCACCGTGATGGTCTGGTATGGCCGGAGATGCAGGACAGACTGAATGAGTTCAGCAAGACGCTTATTGAGTTCGGTTTCCCGCCTTGCCCAGGCAATATCATGGTCTCCAACCCTGAATGGGTGAAATCGCTGGGTGACTGGACACAGATGCTGGGTGACTGGGCCGAGAAGTGCGATGGCGAAGCGCTGATGAACCTGGCGATAGCGGTGGATGCCAAGCCAGTGGCGGGTAATCCTGCGATCTTCAAGGCGAGCCGTAACTGGTTTATGCGTTATCTTCGCAATAATGATGTATTTTTCTCCCACTTCGCGCGTGCGACTATCGAATTTGATACGCCTCTGACCTTCTTTGGGAATCTCAAAGAGAAGGGGCAATTGGATATTAAGAAAGGTGGGATCTTCCCGATTGTACATGGCGTGCGTACTCTGGCTCTTGAGCATAAGGTGAAAGCCACTAATACCTTTCAGCGAATAGAGGCGTTGGTTGAGTTAGGGGAAATGCAGGATAAGCACGGTCGTGAAATGACTGAGGCGCTGAGTCTGTTTATTCAGTTACGTTTACGTCAGCAAATTAAGCGTATGGATCAGTCTGATAGTGGCGTAGACCAAACGCCTAATATCATTGAGCTGGCCTGTTTGGATAAAATGGAACGAGACCTCTTGCGTGATGCCTTGCATATCGTGAAAGGATTTAAGAAACATTTGACCCTACGCTACCACCTTGGGAGCTAAGCGATGATTATCCCAAGAACGATAAGAAGAATAAAAGAACGTTACGATCATAAGGGAGGGCCGTACGCTCATCTCTTCGAATCCTATGACGGTGATGAGATCGTGTCGCTGGATTGTGAGACAACCAGCTTGGACGTAAAACAGGGCGAGATACTATCAATTGGCGCGGTTAAGATTAAAGGTAACCGTGTGATGACCAGTGATCGTCTGGATATTAAGCTGAAAGCGCCCGAATCGCTGACCGGTGATTCAATCAAGATTCACAAAATTCGCGCCAGTGATCTGAGTGAAGGGATTGAGCTGGAAGATGCGCTGGAGCAGGTGCTGGATTTTGTCGGTAACCGCCCAATTTTAGGCTATTACGTTAACTACGATATTCGTATGCTAGATAAATTCATTCGCCCGAAATACGGTTTTAGTCTGCCTAATAAGGCGGTTGAGCTGTCTCATGTTTATCATGACATCATAAAGTGGCGATTTGTTGGCGGGAATGTGGATCTGCGATTTGATACGATCTCCGAGTCACTTGATATTCCAATGCTTGAGCGCCATACAGCGTTAGGTGATGCGATTACCGTTGCGCTGATGTATGTTCGCCTGAAACACGGTGAG
>NZ_JBFGYC010000235.1:0-5914 GCF_041587635.1 Pontibacterium sp.
ATCCTCTACACCTCGGGTACAACCGGGCGTCCAAAAGGCGCGATGATCAGCCACAACAATTTGCTCAACAATGGCCTGACGCTGTTGGATTACTGGGGCTGGAAAGAGGGTGATGTGCTCCTGCACATGCTGCCAATTTTCCACGTTCACGGGCTCTTTGTTGCTTGTAGTTGTGCCCTGCTGAATGCCAGCGAGATGATTTTCTACAGCAAGTTTGATGCGGCGGAAGCACTGAAATCACTGCCCGAAGCCACCGTGATGATGGGTGTTCCAACCTTCTATACCCGTTTACTGGCTGAACCTGAATTCACGCAGGAAAAAGCCAAGAATGTACGCCTGTTTATCTCCGGTTCGGCACCGCTACTGGAAGAGACGTTCGCCGAATTTGAACAACGTACGGGTAAAGCCATTCTCGAACGTTACGGTATGACCGAAACCGGCATGAACACCTCTAACCCATTGAACGGTCAGCGTATCGCGGGCACCGTGGGCTTCCCGCTGCCGGGCACTGACGTGCGAATCATGGATGAGAACGGCCAGCCATGCGCGACGGATGGCGTGGGTAGTTTGCAGGTAAAAGGTCCGAATGTCTTTCAGGGTTACTGGCGCATGCCTGAGAAAACCGCAGAAGAATTCACCGACGATGGTTTCTTTGTCACCGGTGATCTGGGCACCATCAATGCCGACGGTTACGTCAGTATTGTCGGGCGCTCGAAAGACCTGATCATCAGCGGTGGGTACAACATCTATCCAAAAGAGATCGAGATGGTGCTCAATGAACTGCCGGGGGTGCTGGAATCAGCGGTCTTTGCCTTTGTTCATCCCGACTTTGGTGAAGGTGTCGCCGCCGCCATCGTAGCGGATGATAGCGCTAATCAAGCCACCGCCGAATCACTGACATCCATTTGCCGTGAACATCTGGCTGGCTTTAAAGTGCCGCGTCGTATCGTGTTCCTCGACGAACTGCCACGCAATACGATGGGGAAAGTGCAGAAGAATGTCCTGCGAGACCAGTACGGTCAGAAAGAACTCTGATTGCACTGCCAGATAACCCCGACCTCCGGAACTGTCCCCCTTCGTTGTTCCCGCAATGAATTGTTCCGGAGGGAA
The DNA here is from genome assembly GCF_041587635.1 of Pontibacterium sp. Classification (NCBI taxonomy): domain Bacteria; kingdom Pseudomonadati; phylum Pseudomonadota; class Gammaproteobacteria; order Oceanospirillales; family Oceanospirillaceae; genus Pontibacterium; species Pontibacterium sp. Next base: position 1,111 of record NZ_JBFGYC010000235.1, read on the forward strand.
TTCCTTATCATGATCGTTAGTGTGTAACCGGTATCGGTTTCACCACCTTTTCCGCCACAAGGATGCGCTGTAAGTTCTGGATCTGCAGCTGCAGCGAGTGGCTCAATTCAATGAGCTGCTGTCGCCCGCGCAAACGCTCTCCTTCATTCAAGTGGTCCAACCCCCGCACCAGATGATCTGACAGCTGATGCAACTGTTTATGCACTGACTCAATTTCGCGAAACTCTGCCCGATGCCCCAGTTGCACACCACCCAGACCGTAATACCAGCGACCAAAACGGCAGCTATGATAGTCATCTGGCCGCGGTGCGTTTTCTGGCGACGTGCCGTTCAGGCGCAACAGCAGTTCATCAAGCCAATCCTGGTGCTCTCGGGACGCCAACAACAGTGCCCGTTGCTCTGGCGAGTGATAGCCTTTCTCCATCATCCATTCCGGTGAGGGTGTCCAGTTATCTGCCCAGTCCAGCGCTTGCTCAACCGGCATCGGCCGGGCAATACCGTATCCCTGCACAACGGTACAGCCCATTTGCACCAGCAGCTGACCATGTTCGGCCGACTCAACCCCCTCTGCCACCAGCTGGCGGTTAAAGGCCTGCGCCAGACCAATCACACTTTCCACAATCGCCAGATCTTCTTTATCGGTCAGCATATCGAAGATAAAGGACTGATCAATTTTCAGGGTCTCAGCGGGCAAACGGCGAAAATAGGTCAATGAGGAATAGCCCGTGCCAAAGTCATCCAGCGCGATACGGAATCCCAGATCCTGACAGGCTTCAAAGATCTCCCCGGCATGGCTGATATCTTCCAATGCAGAGGTTTCCAGCACTTCGATCTCCAGCAATCCGGGCGACATACGCGGATAGGCATGAATATAAGATTGCAGACGCGGCATAAAGTCGTCCGCCAATAACGTTGCTCCCGAAAGATTCACACTAAGACGTAACGCATACCCCTGCTGCTGCCACTGCTGAAGTCGCTCAAACGCTTGTTGCAGCACCCAGTGATCCAGTTCGATCTCTACCGGATGTCCGTTGATCAACGGCAGGAAGCGCGCGGGCACCAACAACCCATTTTGCGGATGTTGCCAGCGGATCAGCATCTCGAAACCCAGCACTTTCTGCTGAACCAGATCCACCTGCGGTTGGAAGTAAAGTACGAACTCCTCCTGATGCAACGCGCGGCGGATATCCGCGACCGCCTCACGGCGATAAACTGAACGCTGGTCATGGTCGAGATCATACAACTGATAGCGATTGCGGCCGGTCATTTTTGCCTGATACATCGCCTGATCAGCATGCCGCAGCAACAGATCCGGATCAGAGCCATCGTCCGGGTAGAGCGTGATTCCCATACTCGCAGAGACCTGCAACTCCAGCCTCTCCACATGGATCGGTCGGGCGATCAGCGACAGCACCCGTTCAGCGGTTAATTCACAGGTATGGACACTTTCCAGTTCGCTCAGCAAAAGCACAAACTCATCGCCACCCAGACGCGCAACAGTATCGTGCGCACGCAAACTACTTTTCAGACGCTCCGCAATCTCCACCAGCAGCTGATCACCTACGTTATGACCGTACTGGTCATTGATCTGTTTGAAACCATCCAGATCCATGTAACACACGGCGATATAACCCTGCATCCCCTCGGCGCTGCTCAACACTTGCTTCATACGATCGGCCAGCAACACCCGGTTGGGCAAACGGGTCAGCGAATCGTAATGTGCCAGCATCTCCAGACGTTCCTGATGGATTTTCATCTGAGTAATATCAGAAAACACACTGACATAATGGGTCAGTAACCCTTGGGTATCATGGATCGCAGAGATGGTAGTTAATGCGGTATATACCGTCCCGTTTTTGCGCCGGTTGAAGAGTTCACCCCGCCAGTAACCCTGTGTATCGAGCACCCGCCACATTGCACTGTAGAACGCCTCGGACTGACGCTCTGATTTTAGAATGGACGGCCGCTCTCCCAGCACATCCTCACGGCTATAGCCGGTAATCTCTGTAAAAGTAGGGTTTACATCCAGAATTCGCTGCGCCGCATCGGTCACCATGATCCCTTCATGGGCGTTATCGAACACCGTCGCAGATAAGCGTAACCGAGCTTCCGATTCAACTCGATTGGTCTCATCCAGAACGTAGCCCCGCAGTACTTCTACTTTGCCCTGATCGTCCCACTCCGCCACGGTATAGTCATACAACCAACCCACCGAGCCGTCTTTACGCACAATGCGGTAACGCTGCTCCCAGCTGGTGCGCCCTTCCTCAAAGAAACGACTGACCTCTGCACCCACCCGCTCCCCATCTTCCGGATGAATGCAGTCACTGTAACGAAAATCCTCAGCCATCATCTCGTCAGGACCAAAACCAAATACGATACCGATGTTGGCCGAGGCGTAACTCACGCGCCAGCCCTCTTCCGGCCGCCATACCAGTACCGCTACCGGACCGTCAGTAAACAGATCCCGTTCGGCCTGCAGTTCTTTCTCAGCGAATCGGCGGGTACTGATATCACGGGCGATCCCCAGAATCCCGATCAGGTTCTGCGCATCATCCTTCATCGGCGTTTTGATTACTTCATAGTGGCCTTCATAACTGCCATCGGCGTGACGCAGGATTTCCTCGTTCTTACGCGCCGCATCCTTCTGTGCGGTCAATTCATCGTTGTGCCTGAAGTAGTCGGCGTCTTCCCGGGGAAAGAGGTCATAGTCGTTTTTGCCAATAAGATCCTGCTCTGAATATCCCGCAATAGATTCAAACGAACGGTTACAACTGAGATAGCGCCCCTGCGTATCTTTTAACCACACCAGATCAGGCAAACTGTCCAATACGCCGCGGAATACGTCGGGTTGCGGACGGTGATCTATGTTTCCGGAAGCCGTGTATGAGAGTGTGCGGCACTGCTGCAAGGCTTGCAGATCAATCAGATAGGTCTGCCGCTGTGCATCCATCATCACCAAATGGCTATCACCATGTTGTGAGAAGCAGGTTTCTGCATCAGCGATAAAGCTAGCCAGATTGACGTCCAGTGCAGGTGGAATGGAGAGACTTTCAAGTACCGCGTTGGTGCTTATATCCGCCGCTAGAAACTGCATGACCCGCTTCATCGTCAGATATCCTGCCGGATTACCAGATACGGACGGGTAACCGATCATACACACGGTATCCGGGTGACAGGCCAGTTGCTGAATGACCGCTGATAACGGCTGGTCGCTGTTAATCCAAGGCAGCGTTTTCCGCCACCGGACAAGAAAAGGGGGTATCTGATCAGAGCTCATACAACGTACCATCGGATCATGAGCCTGATCGATTGAAATCGGCATCATATCCCTCGATTTTCAGACGACCGTTACACCTGCAGATCCATCTGCCAGCCATACCATCTGATCCTTTTTAATTACATCTTGTTATAAGGTTAATCATACCTCTTATGCACGGGTATTATCACCTGATTTCAAACAAGAATATTATTCTAAATTCATACCAAAAACCGAGTAACACTATATAAACATGTCAATTAAACCCGATTTGTAACGTTGACCTGAGCCAACATTCAAACAAATAAAACAATATTTATACTGGTATGGCAGCACGGCATCCGTATAATCGATCAATATTTCAACACCTTGCGCGGCGTGGAGGCACGGCACTCCCCCGCATCAGAATATCCTGCACATTGCAGAGTGGAGCTTGCATGGACGACTTAAACGATCAGAATCTGACCGGAGCGCTCAAACGTGATGTACGCTCCATCGTGCAGCATAACGTGATCACCTGCCCTCCAGACTTCAGTTTGCAGCAAGCAACCCGCGAAATGTTCGATAACCACTGCAGTTCAGTGGTCATCGTTAAGGATAGCCGCCCCATCGGCATCTGGACCGAAGCCGATGCTTTAAAGATCAATTACGATCATCTTGACCAAGCCACTACACTGATTCACGAGCTGATGAGCACGCCCGTCAGCACCATTGCACTGGATGCTTCTCTGGACGACGCCACCTGCCTGTTCCGCCGCAACGGCCTGCGTCATCTGGTTGTGGTCGATGAAGAGGAAAAGCTCTCCGGCATCATTACTCAGAGCGATGTGGTGATCCATCAGGATGTGGCCTACTTCCTGCGCATGAGCGAAGTCAGCACAATCCTGCCCCAACAGCAGCCGCCCCAAGTCGATCAGTTATGCGGCCTGCCCGACGCTATAGCAGCAATGCGGGCAAGCCAGACCGACTGTATTCTGGTGACGGTGAATGAACAGCCGGTGGGGATGTTGACCGAACGGGATGTGGTGCGCCTGATTGCCCTTGATCAACTGCACCGCCAGCTCTACGAAGTGATGAGTACACCGCTGATCAGCGTCTCGGAAAATATGAGCCTGCTCTCGGCGCGAGCCTTGATGGAACGTCGCCATATCCGTCATCTCTGTGTGACCTGTGCCGATGACAGTATCTGCGGCGTGGTGTCTTTTGCCGATGTGCTGGCGAATATCGAGCAAGCATACGTCAACCGTTTACGCGATGCGCTGAACAACCGCACGGCGGATCTTGCGCAAAGCGAAAATAGCCTGAATATGGCTAAAGCGCTGATCGATGCCTCGATGGACGGCATCATGGTCACCGACGAGAACGGTGCCATTCTGTCGGTGAACCCCGCATTTACGATTCTTACCGGCTATTCTGAACGCGAAGCGCTGGGGCAACGTCCCAGCTTACTCAGCTCGGGAAAACAAGGCCCCGACTTCTATAAAAATTTATGGGCTGCGCTGAAGAAGAACGGTAGCTGGCAAGGAGAGATCTGGAACCGACGCA
>NZ_JBFGYC010000236.1:0-5873 GCF_041587635.1 Pontibacterium sp.
CACACTGTGATCAAAACCAAACGGTGAACCGATAGCAAGTACCCACTCACCAACCTCGATCTTGTCAGAATTGCCCAACCGGACTGTTGGCAAATGGTCAGCGTCTATTTTCAACAGCGCGATATCTGCACGTTTATCAGAGCCAACCACTTCTGCTTCCAATTCACGTCGGTCAGACAAACGCACAATAACTTTATCCGCCCCATCCACCACATGGTGATTGGTCAGAATATAGCCATCATCACTTATGATAAAACCCGATCCCAGTGACTGTGGAATTTTACGTCTTGGCCCTTTATCCATGTCAGGCATCTGGAAGAAATGCCGGAAAATTTCGGGAATCTCTTCACCGTTAGGCCCACGGAACTGACCTAACGGCCCCTGTCCACTTTCAGCCGCGGCTTGAACTGTGCTGATATTCACCACTGCAGGTGACGTATCTTTTACCAGATCCTTGAAGTCAGGCAAACTGGCGGCCTGCGCCAGCGATGTCCAGATCAAAGTAACAAATGAGATCAGAAAAATGCGAGTAGAATGCATCATAACGATGACCTTTCCTTAACAAATAACAGAGGCAGGTTCAGACAACTTTCAGTAATACCGGATGGTATTTGCAGGACGTCATATACGTCCGGCTGATATAACGAACCGCTACCAGCCCAACAGTTAGTCCCAACAATCCACACCCGATAACTACCGGCTCCCCCAGAGAGAGAGAACCGGCAATGGCGGCACCGGCAAACAGCGCCAGCAAAGGAAGAAGGTATAGCAACAATGAGATTCGCATAAACGCGTTCTCACCGATGCCAATAACAACATTATCATCAGCCGCAACATGCAACTGGTTTGGGTTATCCACACAGATGACCGAACGCTTCCCTTGCCCAACAGATGCCAGCAATGACTGACCACATCCACTGCGGGCACTGCAGGATCCGCAGGCACTCATCTTGATTGTTTCAACCCAGACGCCATCGCTGTCAACGTCAACGACGCGCCCTGATTCTTCGAGCATAAATTACAGCCGTTTCGGTGATACAGACGACGCTATTCGTTCAGCGATCATCAGTGGCACATCGCCAACAACAGTGACAAAGTGACTGTCCATACGTTTTGCCACTGCAACCATGGTATCTGACTGCGCTACACCTTGTGGCACAGACTGACGACCCAACCGTTCTACACAGACAGAGAACGAGTTCCGACCATCGGAAAACACCATCACTTCCGCATCCGGCATCACCTCGTGACGCACATTGCTAAAACCTTTTGGCAACCATTCGGCGTTCCATAGGGGCTTCTGTGAAGTCAGTAAATGCTTATGCTGATTAATGTATCGAGATAATCCTTGTGATAAACGGATCACTTCCGGTTCCGTCGTTTCGCGATTGCTGCTCAACGAGACATGACTGCCCAACTGCGCTCGCACATAGTTGCCTGAGTTTACCGCCCCCGGCAATACATAATCAGGCCGGTTATCAGCCAGCTGTGCAGGTGCAGTTTGACCAAAATTCTGTGCGCCAAAAATTACTGCTGCAGTTACCGATGCAGCCACTGCCATACTGGTCAATGGCTTCCAGAACAACTCATGTGTTCTGGAGGTTTTCTGTTCAGTTGTGGTCGCAGGTACTTCCGGTACCAGTGGTTCTTCTTCATTAAGCGCTGCCATGACAGAACTGCTGAGATCAATCTCAGTTGCAGTGACCGTTTCGCCTCTCATTGCGGAGCGTGCGATATGGTATCTGCGCCAGCGTTCAGAAGCCTCGGAATCCTCAGCAACCTTATCCAGCGTGCGCCTTAACTCAAAGTCTGCCACCTCACCGTCCATCAATGCGGACACTGATTCGATGGATCGATCAGTCATAAACCCTACCTCAAACGTTCCCAGTCTCTACCCCAAAAACCTACATTGCCATTAACGGCACGATCTCCTTATCTATTGCCTCCCGGGCGCGGAAGATACGAGATCTTACCGTTCCCACAGGGCAGTCCATTACGCTGGCGATATCCTCATAGCTGAGTCCCTCAAACTCACGCAGAGTTAACGCCACACGCAGATCCTCCGGCAGCCGATCCAACGCCTTTTTTACAACGCGTTCCAGCTCGTCACGATAAAGCTGATTTTCGGGATTCTCGATATCCTTTAAATCATTCGCGCCTTCAAAGTGATGTGCATCTTCAACAGCGACGTCCACGTCAGGTGGGCGGCGACCTTTTGCAACCAGATGATTTTTCGCCGTATTGATTGCTATGCGGTACAACCAGGTATAAAACGCACTGTCTCCACGAAACTTCGGCAATGCCCGGTAAGCTTTAATAAACGCTTCCTGAGCAACATCCAAGGCTTCGTGCTGGTCATACACATAACGACCGATCAGCCCTACAATCTTGTGCTGATACTTTTTCACCAATAGGTCGAAAGCTCTCTTATCACCGGCCTGCACACGGGCAACAAGCTGTTGATCTATTTCTGCCTGGCTTTCGTTCGACACTCTCGGTCCTTATCTCTGTTAATATTTCCTTGTTGAGGCTAAATGTAGCCTGTTATCCCGACTACAGATACTTAAAGTATTTTTTACCTACTACTTCATTGCAACCTCATATCCACAGAGTGTTCCGAACTACACTCTATGAACACCTTAAAAAAGGTTAGTTCCCAATGCCGTAAAAAAAATTGAAATTGAGGGAAAATCCCCAATTATCAAAGATTCAGGCATAATTGAAACCAAAGTATTAGTTACGATAAAGGAAGCTCACAGAGCATGGCAATTACTCACCAATACGACGTACTTATTATTGGCAGCGGCGCTGCAGGTCTAACCCTTGCGTTACACCTCGCCCCTGAGATGAAAATTGCCGTTCTGAGTAAAGGCGACCTTAAAAGTGGCTCAACCTGGCTTGCCCAAGGTGGTATTGCCGCAGTACTTGACGATCAAGACTGTGAGCAGCAACACAGCGAAGATACGATGATCGCAGGCTCTTGGTTAAGTCACCCGGATGCAGTGGATTTTACTGTACAACATGGACGTGAGTGCATCGAGTGGCTGGTTGATCAAGGCGTCCCTTTTACCAAAGCTGACGGCGAGCATCACCTGACTAAAGAGGGTGGCCATTCCCATCGTCGCATCATTCACGCAGCAGATGCGACCGGCAAGGCGATGCAACGCACACTCATCGAAAAAGCGATGGCGGCTGAAAACATCAGTCTTTTCGAACACTATACTGCCGTTGATCTTGTGACCCGAACCAAACTCCGTCTGGCAGACAACCGCTGTATCGGTGCTTATGCTCTTAACTGCAAAAGCGGGCACGTCGAGGTCTTTAATGCCCAGAATGTCGTGCTCGCAACCGGCGGTGCTTCAAAAAGCTATCTTTATACAAGCAATTCCGATGGTTCGACCGGTGATGGTATTGCGATGGCCTGGCGTGCAGGTTGCCGAGTTGCCAATATGGAATTTAACCAGTTTCATCCGACCTGTTTGTACCACCCTCAAGCCAAGTCTTTTCTGATTACCGAAGCGGTACGCGGTGAAGGTGGAAAACTACTGTTACCTGATGGCACCCGCTTTATGGATCGTTTTGATCCGCGCGAAGAACTGGCACCCCGTGACATCGTAGCCCGGGCAATCGACCATGAAATGAAGCGTCTGGGAGCAGACTGTCTTTTTCTCGATATTTCGCACAAACCCGCTGACTTTATTCGCTCCCACTTTCCAACCATCTACAAGCGCTGTATGAAATTGGGTATCGATATCACAGAGGAACCGATCCCTGTCGTACCTGCGGCTCACTACACCTGTGGTGGCGTAATGACCGATGCAACAGGCATGACTGATCTTCCGGGGCTGTATGCCATTGGAGAGACCGCCTTCACCGGACTCCACGGCGCCAATCGACTCGCGAGTAACTCATTGCTGGAGTGCTTGGTATATGCACGTTCTGCCGCCATTCACATCGGTGAAACATTTTCAAACACTGGGGAACAGGTCCATATTCCGGATTGGGATGAGAGCCAGGTAACCGACTCGGACGAAGACGTTATTATCTCCCATAACTGGGACGAGCTACGTCGTTTTATGTGGGACTATGTTGGTATCGTCCGGACCAATAAACGCCTGCAGAGAGCCAAACACCGTGTAGACCTGCTGCTTCTGGAGATCAGTGAGTACTACAGCAACTATAAAATCGGTAAAGACCTGCTTGAACTCCGAAATCTGGCGATGGTAGCAGACCTAATCATCCGCTCAGCAATGCTGCGTCAGGAAAGTCGCGGCCTTAACTATACACTCGATTACCCGGATGAAGCGCCTGAAGCCCGCGATACTATCCTCACACCGGTGAACTTTCAGTGGCGCTAGGCGCTGCTCACGTTCCATCAGGGGCTTTTACATAAGCCCCATGCAACGCAAGCACTCTCAAGCGTCTAAAATCAGCCTCTGTCAATCCATCGAACATCACCACTAAAGATTGTGGCAAAAGATAACCTTCTGTCTTCAAGCGCAATACTACCGCATAGGGCAGAACCACAGCGCTATATACTTTATCCACAACCAACCAACGCTCACCGCGACGGATAGAGATCTCCTGCCGATCCGCATTCCATCTAAGCTTATTGATTCGATCACAATAGCTACTCGAGCCATATCTGTAGAAATTCAACGCAAATGAAAACAGCGTTAACAGTACCAGCGTCAATCGGACAAACTGTTCTAATTGGGTGAGGCAGAGGCTCATTAAGACAAGAGTATGGCTCCCCAATATCAGATATATCAGAGAGCGCGAGGGAGTGAGGTTAAACTCAGTGGGGCTGAACACGATCCAGAATAATACGAACGATACGTTGAATATCTGGGTCAGCAGGAACTTCCCGCTCCATCAGCCAGAGAAACAAATCCTGATCTTCACATTCTAGCAGCTTAACAAAACGCTCCTGATCATCGGACGCTAAGTCACGAAAGGCTTCTTTTACGAACGGCACAAACAGCACGTCCAGTTCAAGCATGCCTCGACGACTTTGCCACGCCAAACGACGAATATCTTCTTCGCTATACATTTACACTAACCTTCCAACATCAGCAGTTACATCAAAGGTCGATCCAGATACACAATGCCAATAGATACGACATCAGTAAATGACGATTGTCATACCAATACAGATAAACCTTTGTCACGCATCGCAGGGCGCAGTTTACCAGATTTTCCAATCATTGTTGTTCCTGACAGCGAATTGATAAACGGGACTTCGCTAGAGATGCCAAGTATTCCTTCGGGATTCTCCAAATAACGGATGCATGACGCAAGAACGTTATACACAGATGACATTTCAGGCTTATCCACACCCCCTCTTCTACATCAGCGCATGCGAGACCGAGCCGTTCACGCTGCGTGAAAACTACCCTACCACCGTTGTAATCGATTCAGCCGAGGTGGCAGCAACTCAGAAGATCGTATTCGACACCTTGTGGGGCCTGTTGTAACCGATCGATAGTTGGTCATCAGGCCTGTAGGGTCGTCTTTAGGCGACCCACGCTTCGAAGAAGCGTGGACAGTGCTTGTGCCTTATCGGGCTCGCTAGTCAGGTGAGTATCAGACGGCACGCTGGCGCCTGCCGGGTTGCCTGAAGACAACCCTACAGTGTCGTAAGGTGAGGAGGTTCGATGTCAGTCTGAGGCTACTGGGGCATCATTGATCAGGCAAGGATATCGCATGTACTGGAGGTCGCCGTGATCGATCTTCGGCCCACAACGAAAAAACCCCAGCTGCATCGCAACTGGGGTTCTCTCTCATACCACTAGGGTACTAATTAGGTGCTTGGCAATGACCTACTCTCACATGGGGAAGCCCCACACTACCATCGGCGCTAAGGCGTTTCA
>NZ_JBFGYC010000237.1:0-5815 GCF_041587635.1 Pontibacterium sp.
CAACACCATGATTCCACGTATATCTGAGATCGATGCGACACAACAGCTGTATTTACAGTTTATTGAGCGGCTGAAAGCGGACGGGTTTGAAGGGGATCTAAGCCCGGACTACGCGAACCGTGTTGTATTGGCAACAGATAACAGCATCTATCAAATGTTGCCGCAGGGCGTTTTGTACCCGAAAACGCTGACTGATCTTGTACGCATTGCTAAGTTGTCGGATCAACGGGAGTATGTCGAAGTGGTATTGAGTCCACGCGGTGGCGGCACAGGTACGAACGGTCAGTCACTGACTGATGGCTTGCTGGTGGATGTGTCCCGACATATGAATCAGGTATTGGAGATCAATGCGGATGAGCGTTGGGTACGCGTGCAGGGCGGGGTGGTTAAGGATCAGCTAAACGCAGCACTTAAACCGTATGGTTTTTTCTTTGCGCCTGAGTTGTCGACCAGTAACCGGGCTACGGTGGGCGGTATGATCAATACCGATGCCAGTGGTCAGGGTTCATGTATGTACGGCAAAACCCGTGACCATGTGCTGGAGCTGAAGTCTGTATTCCTTGATGGCACAGTTTGGGAATCGGCTCCAATCACAGCGGATGAACTGGAAACGATCAAACAGCGTAGTGACCGGGTGGGCGAAGCCCATCGTGTGGTCGATGAAATTTTTACCACCAAGAAAGAGCTGATCGAGGCTAAGTTTCCGAAATTAAACCGCTGTCTGACCGGTTACGATCTGGCTCATATCTATGATGAAAATGGTCAATTTAATCTGAATTCTGTTTTGTGTGGCGCAGAAGGGTCACTGGCGTTTATCGCTGAAGCGAAACTCAATGTGCTGCCAATCCCAAAGTATGCGGCGTTGGTCAACGTTAAGTACGACAGCTTCGAAACCTCTCTACGCGATGCGACGACGTTAATGGAGTATGCCCCAACGTCGATAGAAACCGTTGATTCCAAAGTATTAAACCTGGCAATGGGCGATATTATCTGGGATACCGTTGCTGACTATTTTCCTACATCTGAAGGCGAACCTGAGATCAGCGGGATCAATCTGGTGGAATATACCGGAGATGACGAAGCGGAGTTGCGCGCTAAGGTTGAAAAACTGACCACACACTTGACTCAAGTCGCAGGTGATACCGGTAAGAGCTTTGGTCATTCTGTGGTGTATGGCGCTGCAGAGATCAGTAAAGTCTGGGCAATGCGCAAAAAGGCGGTCGGTCTGTTGGGTAATGCCAAAGGCCAGAAGCGTCCAATTCCATTTGTAGAAGATACTGCGGTACCGCCGGAAAACCTGGCTGACTTTATTATGGAATTCCGTGCAGTACTCGATGAGCGCGATCTGGCATACGGTATGTTTGGCCATGTCGATGCGGGCGTACTGCACGTCCGTCCTGCAATGGATATGAAGGATGAAGTTCAGGAACCGCTTATTCGTGAAGTGACGGATCAAGTGGTCGCGCTGACCCAAAAATATAAAGGTCTGCTGTGGGGTGAGCATGGTAAAGGCGTACGTTCCGAATATGCCCCGGAGTTCTTTGGTGAGCTTTATGCGGATATTCAGCGTATCAAAGGCTGCTTTGATCCGCGTAACCAACTGAATCCGGGCAAAATTGCTACCCCTGCAATTGAAGGTGCAGAACTGCTGAAGATTGATGCTGTGCCAACCCGTGGCCAGTATGATCGCCAGATCGATCCGAATACATTCCAGTATTATGATGCTGCGATGTACTGTAACGGTAACGGCGCTTGCTATAACTACGATCCGAATGATGCGATGTGTCCATCCTGGAAAGCAACACGGGAACGTGTTCACTCGCCGAAGGGGCGTGCGTCATTGATTCGCGAATGGACACGACTGATGTCCAAACAGGGTGTCGATCTGGTCGCGGAAAGCGCAAAAGTGAAGTCGGAGTCTTTTATCCGCAGCTTGCCGCGCAAGCTTAAAAACACACTGGCCAAACGCCGTGGTGAGTACGACTTCAACCATGAAGTGTACGACGCAATGAAGGGGTGTCTGGCGTGTAAGTCCTGTGTTGGGCAGTGTCCGATTAAGGTGAACGTTCCGGACTTCCGTTCCCGTTTCCTTGAAAGCTATCACGGTCGTTATCTGCGTCCCTTAAAAGACTATATGGTAGGCAGCCTGGAGCTGATGATTCCGTATCTGGCGAAATTTCCTGCACCTTATAACTGGGCAATGCGCAATGGAACAATGCAGAAGCTGTTTCATAAATATATGGGCATGGTGGATAGCCCGTCCATATGCACTCATAGCCTGAAACAGGGAATGGAGCAGCGGGGCGTCGATTTCGCGACCATGGACCAGGTTAGCCGTATGAGTGCAGCCCAGCGTGAGAAAGCGGTCATTATTGTACAGGATGCCTTTACCAGCTACTTCGAAACTCAGCTGGTGCTGGATCTGATTGATCTACTGAATAGCCTGGGGTTCTATGTGCTGGTTGCACCATTTAAACCAAACGGTAAACCGTTACACGTGCACGGCTTTATGGATCAGTTTGAGCGTATCGCAAAACAAAATCGTGAAATGCTCAACGAACTTGCAGATACTGGAATCGATCTGATCGGTATCGATCCGTCTATGACGCTGACTTATCGACAGGAATACAGCTACGGAAATACCGAAGAGCAGCCACCGGTGAAGCTGATTCAGGAGTGGTTAGCGAGCAACCTGACGATGCTTGAAAACGTAGCAGGTATCCTTCCCGACGGTGAGTATAAGTTGATGGCACACTGCACGGAGAAAACTTCTGCGGCACCGTCAATTAAAAACTGGCAGGCAATTTTTAGTGCATTGGGGCAAAAGCTGGAAGTGGTTGCAACAGGTTGTTGTGGAATGTCCGGAACCTATGGGCACGAAGCGGATAATTACGATACCTCCCGTAAGATCTACGAAATGAGTTGGGCTGATGTGGTCAATAACCCAGAGAATAAGGGTAAGTTGGTCGCCACGGGTTACTCCTGCCGATCACAGGTGAAGCGTCAGGATGAACAGCAGCTGCCTCATCCTGTACAGGCATTGTTGGACGTGTTGCAGCGCGTTTGCTAACGATGCTAGTTGTCGCACCCCGCAGTTGCCATTACATAATGAGATAACGGCTGCGGGATGCCCCTCCCCATCTGAATAGAGAGGTTTCATCGAATGTCCGTCAGTCAGGAAAAGTGGAATAGCCGTTACCGAAATAAAGGTGACAAGCGCCCAACAGTGCCGGGATATCTGCAACGTAGTCTTAGCCAATTGCGGGTAGGTACTGTACTTGATGTTGCGGCAGGCGATGGGGCGGCTTCTCTTTATTTGGCCGCACAGGGCTTTGAGGTTACGGCGCTCGATATAGCTGAGCAGGGGCTGAAACGTCTGGTGGGTTTTGCTCAGGAGCAGGGGCTTCAGGTAAACACCCATGTCGGGGATCTTGAGCAGCCGAACGCATTAAGTGGATTAGCACAGTTCGACAATATTGTTATTACGCTTTATAAGCCTGAGATCGCTCTTTGGCCTGAACTGGTTGATCATCTGAAACCCGGTGGTCGTCTATTACTGACGACGTTCAACCTGGCACATCATGAAATGACGGGATTTTCTCGACGTTTTTGTCTTACACCAAATGAGCTTGAGACGATACATCCTGATCTGGAGCTGCTCGAATACAGTACGACCGATAATGATAACAGTTGGATGGATCATTATCTTTTCCAACGCCGTTGATGTCGTATCCTGTTGAGTTATATCCGTTAATGAGCGGTTTCCACCCTAAGGTTGTAGTGCAATTGCACAATAATTGGGACACACTGCATTCTCTTAAAAAGAGGTCAAAGAGTCTCTGCTGAGCCAGGCGGATTTTCGTCTACAAGGGTTTTTACACACATAATTATTCGTATAGAAAGGAGCACGCTGTGGAAGATTTGCTACCTGAACTCTGTGATCAGTTCCCTGAACTGGTACAGGTTGTTGAACCGATGTTCGGTAACTTTGGCGGTCGTGAACGTTTTGGTGGTGAAATTGTCACCCTGAAAGCGTTTGAAGATAACTCACTGGTACGTGAGCAGGTTGCGCTGCCAGGTGAAGGTAAAGTACTGGTTGTTGATGGTGGTGGCTCTATGCGTCGTGCGATGCTTGGCGACATGCTGGCTGAGAAAGCAACTAAAAATGGATGGGCCGGGATTATCATCTACGGTTGTATCCGTGATGTAAATGCGATCAGCGATCTGGATCTTGGTGTGCAGGCTTTGGGTGCACATCCGATGAAAACCGACAAGCGTGGCTTGGGTGATCTGAATGTAGATGTAACCTTTGGCGGTGTAACTTTCCGTCCGGGTGAATACGTATACGCTGATAATAACGGTGTACTGGTTTCCCCTCAGAAACTTGAAGTTGCTGAATAATACGTAATTAGCTTGCTAGAACCGGGCATACCTTTTGCCCGGTTTTTTAATTCATAATGTCTTAAACGCCCATCATCATGCTGATATAGGTCTTGGCCCCGATCCCAAAGAGGGTTAAGCCTGCAATCAACCCCAGAAAGATTAGCTTACCTACCTTATCTGCCTGAGCTTTTATCGATACGTGCCATACTGTCCATAGCTTCAGCACGACCATGCCGATTAATGCTGCAAACACCCATAACTCTGCATCAGTCCAGATGACCATTATTCATACCTGTCAGAATAAAATGTAATTGAAAAACATGTTAATCTGAACTATAACATGGCTTGTAAATACATTATAAGTGTTTGTTGCATGCACACAGGGGGAGAGATGAGTAAAAAACAAAGTAATGACGCGACCAATTTTGACACGCTCCACAGCGACTGGATGAATGTGACAAGTACTGCCGTGAATCAGGTTCACCGAGCTGATGGATACAAGGGGAAAGCTCAGGGTGAGCTGACCAGACCAAAAGCGTCATACGGAAGGAAAGATAAATGAAACGATCAGCTGCGCTTACGCCGTTGAGTCGGGAGCATCATCAGGCGTTGGTTATATCAAAACGGATATCAGATTTGGGAAGCCTATCCGACGACAGTCTGAGTCATTACTGGCAGCAGGTGAGAGACACGTTCGCTGAGGATTTGTATACCCACTTTCTGCAAGAGGAGGAGGGCTTTGGCGCTGTTCTTGAAGGAGAGCTTAAACAGCGCTTTCTTTCCGATCACGTGCGTCTGCGCGATTTGCTACAGCAGACAGATCGGGAATCGATTCTATTGTTTGCGCAGTGTTTGAAGGCGCATGTGCGTTTTGAAGAGCGCGAGCTATTTGGGTGGTTAGAACAGCATCATTCTCAATTGCTTGCGGAGGCTTTTATCCCCCATTCATAAACCGGCGAAGGAGGTTCGGATGATCAAAACTGATGTTGTTATCGTTGGTGCAGGACCCTGTGGGCTATTCCAGGTGTTTGAACTTGGGCTGTTAGGCATTCATGCGCACGTTATTGAAGCGCTCCCGTATGCCGGAGGGCAGTGTATTCAGCTGTACCCAGATAAGCCTATCTACGACATTCCGGCAATTCCTGAGATATCAGCACGGGGGCTAGTAGAAAATTTGCTCGCACAGATTCAGCCCTTTGCACCTGAGTTCCATTTTGAACAGCGAGTTATCAGTATCCAGCCTACGCCCAACGGTCGATTTACGCTTGAAACAGATACCGGCGTGCTTTTTGATACGGGTGCTGTCGTTATTGCTAGCGGCGCTGGTGCAATTCGTCCGATACAGCTGCGTGTTGATGGTATCGATCAGTTTAAAGATCAGCAGCTTTTTTACGCGGTGACTGATGAAGCACGACACCGGGGTAAACGACTC
>NZ_JBFGYC010000238.1:0-5806 GCF_041587635.1 Pontibacterium sp.
ATTAAACCCACCATCTTACCTCCCTGCTAAATAAAGACAGCCGATCGAAAACCGCACAAAGGGAGTGTCTGGTTTCCGTTGAAGTGGATCGCCATACGGACCCGGAGCAACTGGCTGAACTGGAACGCAGTATCCGCGCGATACTGGAAGATGTTCGTATGGTGGTTGAGGATTTTGAGCCGATGATGGCGCAATGTGATGCGCTGGAGCAGGTGTTTGGTAGCTCGCTGCACGGGTTAGATGAAAATAACATCGACGAAGTTCGGGCATTTATCGGTTGGCTGAAAAATCATTTTACCTTTCTTGGTTATGACGAGTTTGAGTTGGTCGAAGAGAACGGAGAGAAGCGTCTTGAAGCTATTATGGGCAGCCAGCTCGGGCTGCTGAAATATTGTGATGAACACTGCCGCGAGACACTGGTAAATGAAGGCAATCGGGATGCGGGGGAGTTCGTTTTGATCCCCGATATCCTCTCCTTCTCCAAATCGCCCACCAAATCGAAAGTGCATCGCCCGACCTACCCCGATTATATCAGTCTTAAGCGCTTTGATAAGCAAGGTAAATTGGTGGGCGAGGCGCGTTTCCTGGGGTTATACACCTCAAATGTCTATATCCAGAGTTCTCGGATGATTCCGGTGATTCGCCATAAGGTTGATCAGGTGATGGAGCGCTCTGGCCTGCATTCACAAGGGCATGATTGGAAGGAGCTGTTACAGATTCTGGAGATCTACCCGCGAGATGATCTATTCCAGATTGGGGTTGAAGAGCTGGTTGATACCGCGATGGGGATATTGCAGATCCACGAACGCCGCCAGATCAGGGTGTTTTTGCGGCGCGATCATTTCGGACAGTTTTTCTCCTGTCTGGTGTACGCCCCCCGTGATGTATACAGCACCGAGTTTCGCCTGGCCGTCGAAGGTATTCTCTGCCGTGAGCTCGGCTGTAATCAGGTGGAATTTAATACCTACTTCTCTGAATCTATTTTGGCACGGACCCAATACATTCTGCGCAGTGGCGAAGAAGTTAAAGCGGATATCGATGTACTGGCTCTGGAAGACATGATCCGCGAGGCCGCGCGTAGCTGGGGGGATCATCTTTACGATGCGCTGGTGGAGTCGATGGGAGAGGAGAATGGTATTGCTGCATTTCATCGCTACGGTGATACCTTCCCGAACAGCTATCGATCTGACTTTCCACCCCGTACTGCGGTTGTTGATATCGGCCATATGATGACGCTGAGTCACGAGAGGCCGTTAGCGTTCAGTTTCTATCGTGCGCTGGAAAAAGATCAAGATACCCTCAACTTCAAGCTGTTTAACCTGGGGAGTTCGCTTCCGTTATCGGATGTTTTGCCGATCATGGAGAAGCTGGGCTTACGCGTCATTGATGAGCACCCCTATCGGATGATTCTGAAAAGTGCGGAGATCTGGGTTCATGACTTCAATTTGATCTATACCGGCAAAGAAAAAATTAGCTTTGATGAAGGCAAGGAACTGTTTGAAGATGCGTTTCTTAATATCTGGAACGGTAATGCGGAAAGTGATGAATTTAACCGTCTGGTGCTACCGGCTCAGTTAGGCTGGCGTGAAGTGAACATTCTGCGTGCGTACAGCGCGTATATGAAACAGATCCGCTTCAATATCAGTAGTGAAGGGGTCAGTGCCGCTCTGAATAATCAGGTCAGTATCACTGGTAAATTGGTGGCGCTATTCGAAGCGCGTTTTGATCCGAATGAACATAGTGAAGAGCATCAGACGCAGTTAGAGGCAGACATCTTATCGGCGCTGGAGGAGGTGCCGAGCCTGAATGAAGATCGTGTCATTCGACAATACCTCGCCTTGATTAAAGCAACCCAAAGAACCAATTATTACCAGCGGGAAACGGGCAACCTGAAGCGTTATTACGCATTCAAACTGATGCCTGAGCAGATCCCGAATATCCCGTTGCCAAGGCCAATGTTTGAGATCTTTGTATTTGCACCATGGATGGAGGGTGTGCATCTGCGTGGAGGCCGGGTTGCACGGGGCGGACTGCGTTGGTCTGATCGTTATGATGACTATCGCACTGAAGTGCTGGGTTTAGTCAAAGCGCAACAGGTCAAAAATGCGGTAATTGTACCTGTGGGAGCAAAAGGGGGGTTTGTCGCTAAGCGTTTGAACCCTGATATGGATCGCAAGGCATGGCAGGAGGAGGGGGTTCGTTGTTACGAGACCTTTATTCGCGGGTTGTTGGACATCACGGATAACCTAAAAGAAGGTGAGGTGTTACATCCGACTGAGGTTGTGGTGCATGACGATGACGATAGTTATCTGGTCGTTGCGGCTGACAAGGGTACTGCGACATTCTCCGACATCGCCAATCGTATCTCCGAAGAGTATGACTTTTGGTTGGGAGATGCTTTTGCGTCAGGTGGCAGTCAGGGCTATGACCATAAGGCCATGGGCATTACCGCTAAAGGCGCCTGGGTCTCCGTTGAACGGCATTTTCGTGAGATCGGCATCAATACCGACAAAGACGATTTTACGGTGGTGGGTATTGGGGATATGGCGGGTGATGTGTTTGGTAACGGTATGTTGCTATCGAAACATATTCGCCTGGTGGCGGCGTTTAACCACATGCACATCTTTATCGATCCAAATCCGGATGCCGCACGAAGCTGGAAAGAGCGTCGACGGTTGTTTGAACTGCCGCGCTCCAGTTGGAGTGATTACAACACCAAGTTGATCTCTGCGGGAGGAGGGATTTTCTCGCGCGAGACAAAAGCGATCAAACTCAGTGAGGAAGTGAAGTCTCTGACTGGATTAACTGAAAAAAGTGTGACCCCTGCCGAGCTGATATCAGCGTTGATGGCTGCACCGGTTGATCTGATCTGGAACGGTGGCATTGGCACTTATGTTAAAGCGCAGAGTGAAAGCCACTCCGATGTGGGGGATAAAGCCAACGATGGTTTACGTATCAATGCGAACCAGCTTCGCTGCAGAGTGATTGGCGAGGGTGGCAATCTGGGGATGACACAGCTGGCACGTATTGAATATGCGTTAGCGGGTGGCCGCATGAATACTGACTTTATCGATAATGCCGGGGGTGTGGATTGTTCTGACCACGAGGTAAATATCAAAATCCTGTTAAATCAGATCGTATCCGATGGTGACTTAACCGATAAGCAGCGTAACCGGTTGTTGGAGGATATGACCGAGTCGGTCGCGGAGCTGGTGTTAAAGAACAACTATCGTCAGGTACAAGCTATCAGTATGGCCCAGGCACGCTCCTTTGGAGGAATGGCGGAGTATCGGCGGTTTATCTCGACGTTGGAGCAAGACGGTAAGCTGAACCGTGCATTGGAATTTATCCCCGAAGATGATGAATTGGCCGAGCGTAAGAGTGCCGGGCAAGGCCTGACCCGGCCGGAGATGTCGGTGCTTATCTCCTACAGCAAAGCGGATCTGAAAGAAGCGTTAATCAAAGCGCGTGTTGCCGATGATCCCTACCTGTCACGAGAGCTGGAAACTGCTTTTCCTGCGGTATTGGCAGAGCAATACATGTCTCAAATGCAGCAGCATCGTCTGCGTCGGGAGATTGTTGCGACACAGATAGCGAATCATATCGTGAACCTGATGGGGATCAATTTTGTTGAGCGCCTGCGTGCATCTACAGGTGCAGATGATGCGGCGATTGCACGGGCTTATGTGCTGGCGAGGGATATTCTGGATCTCGGGCGGGTTTGGGCACAGATCGAAGCACTGGATTTCAAGGTGGCGGCAGATGTCCAGATCCAGATGATGAATGATTTACAGCATTTGGCACGGCGCACAACACGCTGGTTTGTGCGTAATCGTCGATCAGAATTGAACTGTAGCGATGAGGCCCAGCTATTTACCGCGCAGCTTGGTAAGGTCAGCAAGAAGCTAGGTGAGTTGCTGTGTGGCGAGCCTAAAGCGATCTGGGATCAGGCGTGTCAGCGATATCTGGATGCCGGTGTGCCGCAGCGTTTGGCAGAACAGGTTGCCGGCGCACGGAGTTTATACAGTGCCCTGGGTATCATCGAGGTGGCTCGAGAAACCCGTATCGGTGTCGAAACGGTGGCTCATGCCTATTTTGAACTGGGGGAACGTCTGGGATTGCAATGGTTCGCACGCCAGCTGAACGAACTGGAGGTGGATAACTACTGGCAGGCACTGGCCCGTGAGGCATTCCGCGATGACATGGATTGGCAGCAGCGTGCATTGATTTCTAATGTACTGGGATATTATCGTCGTGGTCGTTCCATGCCTGATGTCGTGGCACAGTGGGCCGATACCAATGCCATGCATGTACAGCGTTGGCAAAATGTTCTGAGTGAGTTAAAAAGTGCGGAACGGGAAGAATATGCGATGTACACTGTCGCCGTTCGCGAACTCTTTGATCTGGCGAAGAATAGTGAGTTTAGCGAATCCACTGAAACGGAAGATAACGCAATAGAGTAATTAAGGCTGGCGATGATGTGTTGTCGTCAGTGATACGTTTAAGTACAGCAATGAATGAAATAGTATTTGATCTCCATCTGCCCGCTGAGGAGTATCTGCGGGTGTATCAAGGCAGTGCCCGTGATGTAGTGACCCGTGCACTGGATGGCAGGCGGGTGCGTTTTCCCGCGCATATCCTAAAGCCTTATCTCCTGCATCATGGGATATCCGGCCGTTTCCGGATCAGTTTTGATCGTAACGGGCGTTTTCAGAAGATTGAAAAACTGGCGTAACTCTGGGTTCCCTAAGGCACTGCCCTGTTAATAAAGGGCTGGGTCGCCTATAATCTGCGGCAAATTTTTCCAATGCAGAATACGCCGAGTACCCCGCATGCTATATCCTCTTGCTCGATCCCTGATGTTCCGCTTTGATCCAGAAACGTCCCATGAAGTGGCGTTGCACACCATGAACATCGCATCTGATCTTGGTTTCCACAAATTGATGGGGGCCGCTGAGATTAGCGATCCGGTTGAGGTGATGGGATTGTCCTTTCCAAACCGTGTGGGTCTGGCAGCAGGTCTGGATAAAAACGGTATCGCCGTAGATGGTCTGGCGGCGATGGGATTTGGCTTTGTTGAGGTGGGCACTGTGACACCTCGCCCGCAGGCGGGCAATCCAAAGCCGCGTTTGTTCCGTCTTCCAGAACAGAATGCGATTATCAACCGCATGGGCTTTAATAACGACGGCGTTGATCATCTGCTGAAAAACCTGCAGAAGAGCACGTATAAAGGCATTCTGGGTATCAACATTGGTAAGAACAAAGATACTCCGAACGAAAAAGCCAACGATGATTACCTGTACTGTATGCGCAAAGTGTATGACCGCGCCTCTTATATCACCGTTAACGTTTCGTCTCCAAATACTCCGGGGCTGCGCACGCTGCAATACGGCGAGTCGCTGAACAGCTTGCTGGATGCACTGAAATCTGAGCAGGTGCGTCAGGCAAAACTGCATGATCGCTATGTACCGATTGCGGTAAAAATTGCACCGGATATGGAAGAGGAGGAGTTCGAGATGGTGGCTTCTTCTCTGAAAGCTTACGAGATGGACGCCGTTATTGCGACCAATACAACGTTGTCGCGTGAAGGTGTGGAAGGCTCTCCGTTTGCACAGGAAGCAGGTGGCCTCTCGGGCGCTCCAGTGCGTAATAAGTCGACCCGTGCAATTCGTATTCTATCCAACGCTCTGGATGGTGCGCTGCCGATTATCGGAGTGGGTGGTATTACCGAAGGTTTTGACGCGGCAGAGAAGATTGAGGCAGGTGCAAGTCTGGTTCAAATCTACTCCGGTTTTATCTACCACGG
>NZ_JBFGYC010000239.1:0-5801 GCF_041587635.1 Pontibacterium sp.
CGAACAACGCCTCGGACAGTGAAGATATCAAAAACCCGTTATCCAGTGGATCGTAAAGCTGCTCCTCTAAAGTGAACAGCATTGCGGCATCTGCCGGGCTTTTTTATGGCTATTGTGGCCCTTAAGGAGACAAGGTCTTTCGGAAGATCAGGTGATTAAGATTCAGCACTCTCATGAATGACCTCTTTGTTGATGTGCTGTTGAAAAGCCCAAAACAGAAACAACTCCGCATACAGGACAAAGACCGGGAAGCGCTTAAGATGGTGAAGCGGGCGGCGCCGTTTAACGCGATACCCGTTGAGCTTGCTCGCAGCCAATTAACGCTGGTGATACCCGTCGCGTTTAAACTGTCGGCGAACTGAGGCGTATGGCTGTGCTACCATCAGCGCCCTCTGAAATGAAGTCTCTACGTGCTGAGCAAAAGGTATCGCTGTTATGTCCCGCCTGAACTATCTGTGTCTGTTGGTTGCTGTTGTTACATTGGCGGGATGTTCCCCCATCCCTGATCTGCCGGGCCCTATCGGTATTCCCGGATTGTGATTAAGACTGAACGTAAAAAGGGCTGCGCATGTGCAGCCCTTTTTATTGGGAAGATGTAATCTATCAATTGATCAGGCGTCTTTCTCCATCTTCGCGCGGAAGCCTTCAGGAACACTGATCACTTTGCGCTGGTCATAATCAAAGAACACAATCCCCGTTTTGGCGTGAGCGACTTCCACTGCTGTCTTTTTGTTCGACATCAGATAGAACAGGTCGCAGCCGTATTTATTGAAATCTCCAACGGTGACGCTGATCTGGATCTCATCACCGTAGAAGCCTTCTGACTTATACACAATCGCTGAGTCGGTCATGATGATGCCTGCGCCTTCCACATCCAGCTCGGTATAGTGGTAGTTTTCCAGAAAGCGTACGCGGGCTTCATGCACCATGGAGAGTACGGCATCGTTGCTGAGGTGGCCGCCGTAGTTAATATCGCTGATACGGATAGGCAGATCTGTCGTAAAGGTGTAATGCTCTGGCATATCGATCTTAATGCGTGCCATGATAAATCCTTATATAAAACATCAGTTAACACGATGTTATGCGAAGAGGCGTGCCGGGTCTATGAATCCCTATCGACAATGGATATTTCCCCGTTTGCTGGACTGGGCGTCTGGCAAGATGGACAAGGAACGCGCTGAGCTGATTGCGATGGCGCAGGGCGACGTGTTGGAACTGGGATCAGGTACCGGAGCCAACTTTCCGTTCTACTCGGATCAGTTGGTTCGGCTGTGGGCATTGGAACCTGAAAAGCCCGTGATGGCGTTGGCCGAGCAGGCGCGTTTGGATTTGCCTCGGAAACAGTCAGAAAAGATCAACCTGCTGTGTGCGGATGGTCATCATCTTCCGTTTGCAGATGACTCCCTTGATAGCGTTATCTGTTGTCTGGTGTTGTGTACGGTGCCTGATCCGGAAAGGATGATGCGGGAAGTGCGTCGGGTGTTAAAACCGGATGGGCAGCTACTGGTATTTGAACACGTGGCGGCGAATGAGCAATCACTGCGCTTACAACGCTGGCAGAATCGGTTGAACCCGATCTGGCGGACTTTAGCCTGTGGTTGTGAGCTCAACCGGCATACCCGTCATACGATTGAGCAGGCCGGTTTTCAGTTTGAGACGATCAGAGATGAGCGCCATCCAGAATTTCCGCGTATTGTATCGCCGATTATTCTGGGTGTTGCCCATCCTGTCTAGAGGGATACTGTCGTGTTATCAGGTGCGATATTAGCCCCGGTATTCGCGAATACTCTCAACCATACCTGATGTTAGCAGGGCCAGATCTTCGTTGGACATAACGTATGGTGGCATCACGTAAACCAGTTTGCCAAATGGGCGAATCCAGAGCCCCCGTTTTATAAACAGCGTCTGGATTTCGGTGGTATTCACCGGCTCTTTCATTTCGATGACGCCAATAGCGCCGAGGCAGCGTACATTGGCAACACTTTCCAGATCTGCAGCGGGTGCCAGTCCGCGTTTTAGCTCGCCTTCAATGCGATTCACGGCACGTTGCCAATCCATCTCTTGCAGCAACGTCAGGCTGGCATTTGCCACGGCACACGCCAACGGATTACCCATAAACGTTGGGCCGTGCATAAAGCAACCCGCGCCACCTTTAGAGATGGTTTCGCCAATCTCGGTGGTGGTGAGTGTCGCGGCGAGTGTCATATATCCGCCCGTGATCGCTTTACCCAAACACATAATATCCGGGGTGATCCCTGCGTGTTCACAGGCAAACAGCTTTCCACTACGTCCAAAACCGGTGGCAATCTCATCGGCGATAAGTAGGACATCGTACTGATCACAGAGTGCTCGAGCACGTTTCAGATACTCAGGCGCGTAAAAGCGCATGCCGCCGGCACCTTGTACAATCGGTTCCAGAATCAGCGCAGCGATCTCATCGTTATGCTGCTCCAGCATCTGTGCAAGCTTAGCAATATCGCTTTCATCCCATGGCTCATCAAAGCCAATCTGCGGGGCGGGTGCAAAGAACTGCTGTGGCAACATGCCGGAAAAAATTTCATGCATACCGGTGACGGGGTCACATACGGACATAGCTCCAAAAGTGTCGCCATGATAGCCATTGCGGATAGTAATGAGCTTGTGCTTATTAGCCTGACCGCGGGCGTGCCAGTATTGGATCGCCATTTTCAGCGCCACTTCAACCGCGACCGAACCTGAATCGGCCAGAAAAACTTTGTCCAGTGGAGCGGGTGTCATTTCGACCAGATTTCGGCTCAGCTCTATGGCCGGTTCGTGGGTCAGGCCTCCGAACATCACATGAGAAACCCGATCTATTTGCTGGTGGGCTGCGTCGTTCAGCGTTGGGTTGTTATAACCATGAATCACCGACCACCAGGATGCCATGCCATCAATCAGCTGCTGACCATCGCTCAGTGTCAGGCGTACTCCTTCCGCAGAAACGACCGGATACATCGGTGGTGGATTGATCATTGAGGAGTAGGGATGCCAGATATGTTGCTGGTCAAAAGCAATCTGCTGTGGGCTGATCTCAGACATAACGCGAATTCACAGTGTCTCAAATAAAAAACGGGCTCCCATTAGAGCCCGCTTTCAGATCGGCTTCAAGCAATCAGATCAATCGGGCTTAAATACGCCTCCGCTGCGTATGGCTTTAAACGTTTTGAACAGAAGTAAGGCGATGACCAGACTCGCGACAGTCAGTGATATCCACGACAAGATTTCAAAGAAACTGTCGCCGGTTTTTTGGTACATGATCTGGATTGCGATTGATGAGGCGGCTAGCGGGAACGAATAGGCCCACCAGGACAAAAAGAACGGAATCCGACGGAAGCGTTCTAACTGAGTAAATAGTAACAGCACGAGGAACATCGCTGAGTAGAACAAAATACGGGCAAAAGCATCAATCTCACCACCGTTGAGTTTTGTATAGGAGATAAATCCGACGGCGGGTGGGGCAATCAGAATAAAAAGGGTCGGTAGTAGCTTTTCTGGTAGTGGATCATGAAACAGAACCCTGTTAAAAATCAGGGTCTTTAAAATAATCCAGTAAACGAGCCCGATACTGAAGAAGAACCAGCTGATCTCGTAAAAACCGTGCTCGGTACCTGTGATGGGGACAATTATGTTACCGACCACAGGAATGAACCACGCAGGTGTACTATGTTGTATCTGGAACTTAGGATGATGTATCCACTGGGTAATGACATGTAACGTGAAACCCAGATGCATGATGCAACCCGCCACCCATAGATACAGGGAAAGATCTGTCGATACTTGTAGTGTTGCCACGCTGAGCAGTAACACTGAG
Source organism: Pontibacterium sp. (assembly GCF_041587635.1). Classification (NCBI taxonomy): domain Bacteria; kingdom Pseudomonadati; phylum Pseudomonadota; class Gammaproteobacteria; order Oceanospirillales; family Oceanospirillaceae; genus Pontibacterium; species Pontibacterium sp. Next base: position 3,830 of record NZ_JBFGYC010000239.1, read on the forward strand.
ATAGAAAATGCAGGAAAAAAACTAATTTTTATCGGATGATGAAATTCTTTCAGGCTCATTTCAGGAAAGCGCAGTATCTTGGTCACGTACCCAAGCGACACGGCTAAAAAGAGACAGGCAACCAGAACCAGAAGGACCTGACTCACAAGCACTGGAAGCTGTAGCACTTCAGCAGCCTTCTGCCAGGCCAAGGTCAGGCCGGTCGTTCCCATGATCATCGCAAAGAACGCGATAGGGAAATGTTGAAGCTTTGACGATGTAGAAGAGGATGAGGTGGCAGGATTAGCCATTAGCGCCTCCGAGCTAAATTAGATAGATCTAATATAGTAATTCAGTCAACGCCGCAGGCCAAGGGAAAACAGAATTTTAAATCATCTGCTCAGAAAGAATTGATCAGATGAAAAGAGATCGGACAAGCAGGCGGATGATTCAGCGGCTTTTCCAAACTGCCAGACACAGGTTGTGAACGGCAAATTGAATAAAAAAACGAAACCATAATTTGTTAATACTTCTACTACGAGAAGAATGAGGGTGAAAACGATGGCTACTACTAAATCTACTCTGAAACCTGTTGTTGCTGCTGTAAGTCTGGCGTTTGTTGCTGGTATGGCGACTGTTTCTACTGCAAATGCTGCAGCTAACCCATTTGCTGCGTCCGAGCTATCGTCCGGTTACGGTCAGGTTCAGCTGGCGGACAACCACAAAAATGCCGAAGGCAAATGTGGTGAAGGTAAATGCGGCGGCGACAAAAAAGCATCTTCCGAAGGCAAGTGCGGTGAAGGTAAGTGCGGCGGTGACAAAAAAGCATCGTCCGAAGGCAAGTGCGGTGAAGGTAAGTGCGGCGGCGACAAAAAAGCGTCTTCCGAAGGCAAATGCGGTGAAGGTAAATGTGGCGGCGACAAAAAAGCAGACACCGAAGGTAAATGTGGTGAAGGCAAATGTGGCGGCGAGAAAAAGCCATCTGAAGGTAAATGTGGTGAAGGTAAATGTGGCGGTAAGAGCTAAGCAGCCCGTTTACGTTTAAACAATCAGGGCTTCGTTTTGCGAGGCCCTGTTTACAACAGGCTTGAGGAAAGGACAGATGAGAGAACAAGGTTATCCGGTCAAAGGTGCAGGCGTGGGTTATCGTCGCTGCATGACAGAGAGTTTGAAGAATGTTGATCCAGAGCAGATCGATTTTCTTGAAGTCGCACCGGAAAACTGGATTGGGCTGGGTGGTCGATACGGAAAGAGTTTCCGCGAAGCCGCAGAGCGTTTCCCGGTCATGACACACGGTTTGTCATTGTCTCTGGGTGGACCTTCTCCACTGGATCTGGATTTTCTGAATCGCCTGAAAGGCTTCATGAAGGAACACAATATTCGAGCTTACTCGGAGCACTTGAGTTACTGCACCGATGACGGACATCTGTATGATCTGATGCCGATTCCTTTTACTGAGGAAGCCGTGCGTTATGTTGCACAGCGTATCCGCCAGACGCAGGACGTGCTGGAGCAGAAGATCGCCGTAGAGAACGTCTCTTTCTATGCTGCGGTCGGCGCAGAGATGAGTGAAAAAGAGTTTTTGCTGGCGGTGCTGGATGAAGCCGATTGTGACCTGTTACTGGATGTGAACAACATCTATGTGAATAGCGTAAACCACAAATATGACGCACAAGAATTTCTAGCTGCGATGCCTGCTGAACGTATTATGTACCTGCATGTTGCGGGTCATTACAACGAAGCTGACGATCTGATTGTCGATACTCACGGTGCCGACGTGGTCGACCCGGTCTGGAAGCTGTTACAGCAAGCGTATAGTCAATTTGGTGATGTTCCGACGCTGCTGGAGCGCGACTTTAACATCCCTCCGATGGAAGAGTTGCTGGTGGAAGTGGAACAGATTCGCAGTTATCAACAGACCTGGAGGCAGCGTAATGACCGCACCGTTGCATAATCAGGATGACTTTCAGGCGCTGCAATATGATTTTGCAGC
>NZ_JBFGYC010000240.1:0-5789 GCF_041587635.1 Pontibacterium sp.
CATTACGGAGTTATCCCCACCATCTGTGGATAACTCCGTGCAAAAGCTCCGCGTATCTCGCCCTGCCCCAGCAGTAATAAGGGGTGGGGAATTCTGATGATCTTTTATCCACCCCTCTCTATGGAACATTTCAGGGTCACTTTTTATGTCTAAAAAAGTCTATTGTCTGGCACAGTTTCAGCCGAAGCCGGGTAAAGAAGCAGAACTCTTCAGCATACTGCAGTCACTGGAACCGAATACCCAGCGTGAAGACGGCTGCATTCAGTATACGGTGACACGCCACATCAGCAGTCCTTTCGCTGAAGGTAGCAGTTTCCCCATCGTGTTTAACGAAATTTGGCAAGACAATGCCGCCTTTGAAGCGCACTGTCAGCGCGCTGAAATTGTTAACTTCTTTGAAACCCAGTGTGTTGCGGAAGACGGTCTGGTCGCTGATTTTAATGTCTGCGTTTACTCTGACGAACCCGCAGATTACGACCGCCCACAGCTCGACACCTGATTGCCAAAACGGCTTCCCAGACCTCCTATTTAGGACCCGTAATTCTTGAATATTAGCTCTGTTCATCTTTAACAGAGCGCGTTATGCTTAATATTCATACGGGTCCCACATTGGATGTCAGACCTATTGTAGTGATGCGATAAACCAGACTGACCGCCACATGTCTTAGGATACCGCTGCTATGCAACCGAACAAAAAGTTACTGCGCTTTCTAAAACAATTCTTTATTCAGAAACCCGAGCTACATCATCCGGATGACGGCCACCTGCTGCCAACTGTTGAATTTTATCAGCTGCTGGATAAAGAACGCTTTCGTGCTGACCGTCTGGGTAATCCTTTCAGTCTGGTGATCATCCCCCTGCCTGACGCTTTGCAGTCTCCTGCCCGACTGCGACACATCACCTCGCATATACATGCTCAAACCCGACTGATCGATGAATTAGGCTGGTTTGCGCCGGGAACCTTGGGGCTTTATCTGTTCAATACGCCCGAAGCTGGGGCTCAGGTTGTACTCTCACGTATTCGGGAACAGCTGGAATACCCAGAGTTGCTCGACGACATACAGATCATGGTCTACCCGGATAACGAGGTTCGTAGCCCTCTGGATGAAGACAGCGAAGAGAGGGGGGATAACCGTATTCAGGAGCGTCTCAACCTGAATCTGGTCGCCACCATCCAACAAGTATCAGGTGACCATATAGACCCAACCGCGACACAAACGATAACTCGGGATATTTCAGCCAGTGGAGCATACTTGCTCACCTCAACCTCACTACCTGAGGGGACACAGTTAGAACTGGAGGTGTTATTGCCATTTGAAGAGTTACGGCCGCTGGAAGCGTCGGGGAAAGATATTGCGCTAAAGGCGATCGGCCACGTCGTCCGCTCGGACACGGAAGGAGTGGCCGTTCAGTTCGTCAATCCTCAGAACATGAAAACATTCCGGAAACTGAAATTTGACGATTTGCCACAACAATAGACGTAGTTAGGGCGTGGTGATTATTGATGAATAAACCTCTTATCAATCCAGACAGTATCGGCGGCAATGCCCAGAGTCTTTTTCTAAAAAAAGTCCCCCTCTGGAAGACGGCAATGGATAAAGCGGGCGCCTTATGTGCGTTGCTGATGCTATCCCCCATTCTCATCTGCACCTACGTCATTATCAAAATCACCGACCCGGGTCCTGCTTTTTTTGTTCAGCCGCGAATGGGGCGTGGCGGTAAGGCTTTTGGGATGTTCAAATTTCGTTCTATGGTCACCAATGCCGAAGCACTAAAAGCCAAGTTGATGGAACAGAATGAACGTGATGGACCGGCATTTAAGATGACGGATGATCCCCGTATTACGCCAATCGGACGATTTATTCGTAAGTGGAGTATCGACGAGTTGCCACAGCTGTATAACGTCCTGCGCGGCGATATGAGCTTGGTCGGTCCGCGTCCGTTGCCGGTGACCGAGGACAAGCAGATGGGGCAATGGCATGTGATGCGCCGGGAAGTAAAACCGGGGATTACCTGCCTGTGGCAGATTGCAGACCGCGATAATATCGGTTTTGACGAATGGATCAGGCTGGATATTCAGTATATCCGCAACTTGTCGTTCTGGCTGGATGTAAAGATATTGTTATTAACCGTACCCGCTGTCCTGACCAACCGCGGTGCGAAATAACGCCAGCGCCACGTGTACCCACCTTATCAAACGCAATCTGCAGAGATAGTGCAATCCTTTGCCATTGGACTCCCTGTGCTACTCCTATTCCAGCTCCCAATCCCTCATCCACAGGAAATACGGAAGCGGGCAAACTATACTGCTGCTACTTTTATATGTAACTGAAGGTCTAAGCAGGACATGCCACTAGCGGACCAAGGGATGTCCTCCATGTACCTTTGCTGACAACCCATCAACGCTGAGCGAGAATCGCCTCCGTGACTACGCGTGCAGAACGACTAAAGCAGGCACGGATGCGCGTCAATCTGACCCAGGTAGAGGCGGCAAAACGTCTTGCCAAGGCAGTATCTACGATTAAGGGCTGGGAGAGTAATCAGGGGACCGAACCGGCCACCCTGAACGATGTCGCGCGTGTGTGCAAACTGTATGACATCTCCATCGACTACTACGTCAATGGACATACTCCGAGTAACTTTCAGATCAATAATCTAAGTCGGAATCAACGCCGTCTGATCGAAGCCTTTGGCCATCTTTCGCCTGCGGCACAACATGCATTGATGTTAGCCTTAGAACAACTCGCAGACGACATCACACAATAATTTCTTATATTTCAATATATTAAGAGAATATTCCCAGCTTTGTTTTACAACGCCAGTGTCTCGCCTTCTATCAGCGGTACAAAACGCACGTCCAGCACGGGTTGCGTCGTCACTTCACCCGCCGCATCCTTATCCACCTGATACAACACCTGCGCGCCGTTCTCGGGGCCAATTGGAATCATCATGCGCCCTCCTTTTTTTAACTGCTCGATCAACGCGGGTGGTATCTTCTCAGCAGCAGCGGTCACAATGATACGATCATAGGGCGCAGCCTCCGGATACCCCAGATAGCCATTCCCTAATAACGGATAAACATTATCGTAATGCATCTTGTGTAACTGCGAGGACGCCTGACGGAAAAGGGGAGCGATAATTTCGATGGTATAAACCTTTGAGGTCAGAAGAGACAACACCGCCGCTTGATACCCCGATCCGGTCCCGACTTCCAAACAGATATGGTCCTTTTCCGGCCTGAGCAGGTCGGTCATCAAAGCAACGATATAGGGCTGAGAGATGGTCTGTTCATAACCAATCGGCAGGGCAATATTTTCATAAGCCTCAACCACCAGCCCGTCAGGTACAAAACGTGATCTCTGAACTGAACGAATAGCGGTCATTACGTTTTCAGCGAACCGTCCCCGCCCTGTGAGGCGGGCAGTGCGCGCAATCGCCTGCAACATGTGGTGACATTCCGTCATGATATCCCCCTTGGGGAATCTGCGGATAAGCCCTCTATATACACACAAGACCTATTCGCCGGCTCCCCCTTAGGTAAAGAGAGTGTAGTGACTCCTTTAAGCCTAGCAGCCAAGGCGATTGAACACGAACTGAAAACCGCTTCACGGCCTGTTGTCCGATCATATTTACGCTAACATTCAACGGGTAATATCACTGCTTAGAGGGATAAACGAACGATTGGTAGTGCTCTATAAGCAGACGACTTATTACACCATATACACCCCAGAAAAGATCAAATATAGAACAGTTGTTTACTATTTTGCACTCCAACTATTACCACTAGGTAATAACCCTGATACACTGGGCGTCCACTTTTTGTCGGGTATACACCATGTCACAGGCATATCTGGTTGCAGCAGCAAAAATGGTCGACGGTCAGGGCACTCTGGAATCGGTTCAACGCTACGAAAAACGCTTGGCTGAACTGGGCATCCCGCTGCAAGAGCTATTCATTGAGCGACTCGACAGCGACTGGCATGCCCCCGAAAAACCCAATCATTTCCGCAGTGGTTGCGGCCCGATTGAAGCGCTGAATCATGCACACCAGCTTATCGCCGATGGTGCCCCGGCCGTTGCCATTCGCGGTGAAGAGCTGATTAAATCCGGTTATGAGAGAGACCAGCGCCTGCAGTTAATGGCCGTGTACGGTGATGACTACCCACTGACACAAGGGTATGACGACGTTGCGCAGCAGTTTATCCAGAATCAAAACATCGATGCGGATCAGTTCCGAGCGATCGCCGCGGCCCTGTTTGAGAACTACCAACGCAGCTACCTGTCCACGCTGGACGCGCAGGATGACGTGGTCGATGTCAGTCAGGCCACCCCTGCTGCCCGCTGGTTTGAGCTGATCACCCCACTGTTCCGGGGTGTTGACTGCGCAAACCCGCTAATCGATTTCAATGGTATCTTGCTGGTATGTAATTCAGCCACGGCCGATGCGCTCAACGTTGCGATGCCACAGCGGATTGCTGTGCGCGGTGTTGGCTTAGGACGCTTAGCGGAGGATGGTCCGTCTGAGATCAAAAATATCGCGCACTACACCCATATGAAACGCGCTTATCAACAGAGCTGCGAGCAAGCACAGATCGATTTTAGCGACCGCTTTATGCGCGGTGAAGCCCTGCTGGATACGTACACCTGCTACCCGGTTGTACCTATGGCGTTCCTGCTGAACAGCGGACTAGTCAGTTCAGTAGATAAAATTCCGAGTTTTCTGAAAGAGTATCCCATCACCATCACCGGGGGCATGAATCTGGCCCGTGCTCCCTGGAATAACCCGGCACTGAACGGTTTAATTTGTATGTATCAGCAACTCACACACGGGGACATTTCGCTGGGGGCCGTGCATGGTAACGGCGGTCTCGGATACCGTCAGGGTGTGGCTATTCTGGAACGGGAGCCAGGCTGAGCGTTCAGCGGCATGCAGGCTTAGCTGTGCACAAAGGTCTGTTCACGCTCGAATGAGGCATAGAGCAGGCAGTCACTGAGAGCGATCGACTTATTACCAGTGATCATAAATAACTTCAGCGGACGGGCGGTAAGCAGTTTACGGCCCTCAAGCCTGAAAAAGGTCGAAAACACATCCCTGCCTGCTGCACTTTTTACCCGTAAGATACGGGCACCGCAATGCTCCCCTACCCAGCCAATATGGGTTCCTTCCGGTGCGGTACCAAAGTTGTGCGCTTCCAGATTGCTGCGGATGGTCAGATCCATATCCGGTATGGCCGTATCGGCGAATTCAATCTGGCTGTTCGGATGCAACTCCAGCCGCACCGGATGCCGGTAGAGATCAATTTGAATGCCGTCATGTGGCAAACGCATAACATGCTCTTCATATAAATAACGTGCTAATCCATCCACCGCCAGTTCGTCCGAACGGACATCACCCGCCCCGCCACACTCCACAGTCACCACCGGCATCACACTGTTACTCATCTCCATAATCGCACCGAGTGTCAGATCTGTAATAATCAGATGACTGGTAAAGAGCGAGATCAGCGCTTCATGGGCGGGATCTTCATGGGTCGCAACACCAAACGCCGGACTGCGACCCGAGGTATTATGGATATCGATCATGCACTCAGGCTGGTAGCTGTCGATCAACGCCAGCATATGCTCAGCAATCGCACCGTTGTAATCATCAAAGGGGGGCTCAAAGCAGCGGTTCATATCACGTTGTCCGGGTAAGATACGATGCTTGTAGAGCTCCTCCGTTAGCGCAGCTTTCACCGAGATGATAAAACACACGATGTTGACTGCAGGCGTGCCACCACTACTCAACC